>NZ_JACJUZ010000018.1:0-72395 GCF_014299995.1 Sphaerospermopsis sp. LEGE 00249
TTGTATGTGTCAACAAATTAGTTATGTTCATTGGATGGAAGATATCATGAGATGTTGACATTTTCACCCTTAATAGGACTACTATAACTGAATATGTAAACTTTTGTAACGACATTCAACATTTCTGAGTTAAAATCTATTGTTGCTATTAGCTGATTAGTGATAGCTGAATATTTAATCACTAAATTTAAATCCCCGACTTCTTAAAGAAATCGAGGATTTTAAACACAGAATATTTTAACAGGATGATTTATTGTATTTAACCCCAAGAAACGGTTAATGTTCCTGGTTTACTTAAATCACCTGTTAACACCACACCGCGATTATTAGCATGAAGATGACGCAGAATTTTATAAATTGCTTCAACTTGTTCAGCAGCACCAGCTTTATCAGCTATTTCGGTAATAGAAAGGGCTTTCTTTTCTGTTTGCAATACTTTGATTACTTTTTGTTGTAAATCGAGAATTGCAGCGGCAGCTTTTTTACCAGCTTCTACACCAGGTTGGTGATAAGCATTAATATTAACTAAGCTGGCATAAAATCCTACAGCCCGTTCATATAATGCAATTAACGCTCCCACTGTGCGAGCATTAACTTGAGGAATTGTCACTGTAATAGAATCGCGGTTATTCTCATACAATGCTTGACGAGTTCCTAATAAGAAACCTGATAAATAATCACCAGATGTGACACCAGGATCAATTTCAGGAGATGCACCTTGACGATCTTCTAAAACTTCAATTAAAGTTGCAAAGAAATTGGGTACACCTTCCCGCAATTGTTGTACATAGGCGTGTTGGTCTGTTGAACCTTTGTTACCATAAACGGCAATACCTTGATATACAGTTTTACCGTCTAAATCTTGTTCTTTACCCAAAGATTCCATTACCAATTGTTGTAAATAACGGCTAAATAATAACAAGCTGTCTTTGTAAGGTAAGACAACCATATCTTTTTCGCCTTTACCGTTACCGGAGAAATACCAAGATAATGCTAATAATGCTGCTGGGTTATTTTTAATATTAGCAACACGGGTGGCATCATCCATTTCTTTTGCACCATCTAACATGGCACGGATATCAATACCCTGTAATGCTGCGGGTAATAATCCTACGGAAGACATTTCTGAAGTACGCCCACCTACCCAGTCATACATGGGAACAGTTGTTAACCAACCCTCAGATTGAGCCACTTTATCTAAGTTACTATCTGTGCTGGTGATGGCAACTGCATATTTAGCAAAGTCTAAATTTTTGGCAGCGTAGGCTTTTTTCACCTCGATCATGCCGTTGCGGGGTTCGGGTGTACCACCAGATTTAGAAATGACTAATACCAGGGTAGTAGCCAGTTTATCGTCGATAGAGGAGAGAACCCGATCAATACCAGCAGGATCGGTATTGTCGATAAAGTGAATGTTGAGGGGAGGAAAATCGGGTGCAAGTGCTTCAGCGACAAACTGGGGACCTAAAGCCGAACCACCAATACCGATAGAAATAATGTCAGTAAAGCGGCTTTCTTTGGGGGGATGAACTGCCCCGGTTTGTACCTGATCTGCAAAAGCTTCGATTTGTTCTAAAGTTTGAACTATTTCTTGTTTTAGTTCTGGAGAGGGTGCTAAGTCTGGGTTACGCAACCAGTAGTGTCCTACCATGCGGTTTTCATCAGGATTGGCGATCGCTCCCTTCTCCAAAGCGGCCATATCCGCAAAAGCCTTATCAAATTTCGACTGCAACGACTCCACGAAAGCGTTATCAAACCGCATCCGGCTGATATCTAGATACAGTCCTAATCCCTCGTGGTAATATAACCATTCTTGGTATCGTTGCCAAAGTGCCTTAGCATCCATCATGAGGGAATTCTCACATATACTTGATCAAACTCCAGTTTAATCTATGGTTTTGGCGATCCCTGCTCTGTCTTATACAGTTTGTAATGAGGAGGCAGGAGGCAGGGGAAGAAAGCTCACAAGGGTAGGTATTTTACATTGTCGTCAGGGCAAGACTTGGTGGACAAGGTGGACAAGGTGACAAGGGAGGAAAACAGTACAAAGTCTGTACTTTTAGTCACAAAAATAGTCCGTCAAAAAACCATTGTCCGTATAAAATCTTCCTTGTCTACTTTCCCTCCTTGTCTTCCTAGTCCTGCCTCAACAGATAATATTAAAAACCTACCCCTGTGAGGGGGAAGAAAGGGAGGTTAACCCAGTCACCAATCACCAATTTACACATCTGGCATTGGCACAACACGCAAAAACTTGACTATTTCACCTGTAATTTCTATCGTGGTGACTGGGGATTGGGGACTGGGTAAAAATAACTAATGACTAATTATGATTGAATATCTCATTTTTCTGGCTATTTCTACCGCTACTTTTGCTTTGTTCGCATTAGGGCTTAATTTACAGTGGGGTTTTACAGGTTTGATTAATTTTGGTCATATTGCTTTTATGACCTTGGGTGCATATACTACAGTTTTATTAGGTTTAAAAGGTGTACCTATATTATTTTCGGCGATCGCTGGGGCAATTGTCTCCGCTTTGTTAGGTTTGGTTATTGGTTTTGCAACTCTACGCCTCCGGGAAGATTATCTGGGTATTGTTACTATTGGTACTGGGGAATTAATTCGTTTGGTGGTGAATAACCAAGATTTACCAGTAGGTGATGCTTGGATTTCTGGGGCGTTTGGTGTCCAAAGTTATGCGATTCCTCTATCAACCACGCCCAATTTATTTTTCCGATTTTTGATGATTGGTGTACTTTCTTTACTTGCAATTGTTACTTTATTTTCTTTGTGGCGTTGGGTAACAACTGCTCAACAATCTGTCACTGTTTCCATTAAAAAAGAATTTTCTTCCCGTTTGGTAGTGGGTATAATTTTAGGTTTATTGTCAGTCGCTATTTATGTTGCTGGTGTAGTGGGATTGTATAATTACAACCCTAAAGCGGGTTTAATGTTATTGGCTTTGTTAGTATTAGCTTTTGTTTTTTGGCGCTTAGAATTTTTAGTCAAATCTCCTTGGGGTCGAGTTCTCAAAGCTATCCGTGAAGATGAAGAAGTACCCAAAGCATTAGGTAAAAATGTCTTTTCTTATAAGTTACAATCTTTGATGTTAGGCGGTGCGATCGCTGGTATTGCTGGTGCTTTCTTCGCTTGGCAACTGAGCGCCATTTATCCTGATAATTTTCAACCTCAACTCACTTTTGACGCTTGGATTATGATAATTTTAGGCGGTTCTGGTAATAATATCGGTACAATTTTAGGGGCAGTAATTTATTTCGCTTATGATGCCCTCACACGGGAATTTTTACCAAAAATTGTTCCTTTAGATGTAGAACGTATCGGTGCTTTTAGAATTATGTTTATCGGTCTAATTCTCATGGTACTGATGATTTGGCGACCTCAAGGTATTCTAGGTAAAAAAGAGGAACTTACTCTTGGTAAATAATAGGTTATAGGTAACAGGTGAGAGGTGTTTGTCATGGCTTATAGTGATTTCAAATTACAGGAAGTTGTGAATAAATTCAGTTTAAAAATTATTGAAAAGGTAGATTTATTTGCTAACACACCAGAAAAAGAATGTAGTGTAATTTTAGATACAATACTCAAAACTAATGTTCCTTTAGCATTGGCAATTAACACAGAAAAAGCCCGCTCAGAAATGATTATAGCTCCTGTGCTAATTGAAATAAAAAATCAGTTTACAGAAGAAATTAGTTTATTTTCTGGTGTAGATTTTAATGTAGAACCAGAACAAGGTTTAAATGGAGTTTGTGATTTTATAATTAGCAAATCACCAGAACAACTATTTATTAATGCTCCTGTTGTCACTATCGTGGAAGCCAAAAACGAAAACATTAAACTAGGTTTAGGTCAATGTGTCGCAGAAATGATCGCTGCACAATTATTTAATCACAAGGAAGGTAATTATATAGATACAATTTATGGAGTTGTTACCACAGGTAATATGTGGAAATTTCTAAAATTACAAAATCAGGAAATTTACATTGATCTCAGTGAATATTATATTAAAGACATCAAAATTATCTTAGGTATTTTGATCCAAATAATTCATTGTAATCACTAACAAACAATCACTAATAAATCATCATGGTAAATAATATTGAATCTCCCCAACTTCCCCTATTAGCAGCTACCGGACTTTGTAAAAATTTTGGTGGTATTCAAGCGGTTAAAGATGCTAACATCGAAGTTACTCAAGGTAGTATTACTGGTTTAATTGGTCCTAATGGTGCGGGTAAAACGACTTTATTTAATTTACTGTCCAATTTCATCCACCCAGATAAAGGAAGAGTGATTTTTGATGGTGAACCGATTCACAATTTGCAACCATTTCAAATTGCCCAACAAGGTTTAATTCGCACCTTCCAAGTTCCCAAAACTCTATCACGTTTATCAGTTTTAGAAAATATGCTGTTAGCAGCACAAAAACAAATTGGTGAGAATTTTTGGCAAGTGCAATTTCAACCGCACATTGTCGCTAGAGAAGAAAAACAAAATAAAGAAAGGGCAATGTTTTTGTTAGAATCTGTAGGATTAGAAAAAAAAGCAAATGACTATGCTGGTGGTTTGTCAGGTGGACAGCGTAAACTATTAGAAATGGGACGCGCTTTGATGACAAATCCTAAGTTAATATTATTAGATGAACCAGCAGCAGGAGTGAATCCTAGATTAATAGATGATATTTGCGATCGCATCCTCAAATGGAACAGAGAAAACGGTTTAACTTTTTTAATTATTGAACATAATATGGATGTAATTATGTCTTTGTGTGACAAAGTTTGGGTATTAGCAGAAGGACAAAATTTAGCAGTCGGTACTCCTACGGAAATTCAAAAAAATGCCAAAGTTTTAGAAGCGTATTTAGGACAATAAAATCATCAGCATTCAGTTTTCAGCTTTCAACGCTAAAATACAAAGTGGAAATTTCCTCAATTAATGCTGCTAAATCTTTGTTTTTGCTGTTATAAACTGATAGCTGAATGCTTACATCTATTTTTGCCAAAAGCGAAAATTGAAACTGCCAGAAGCGCGACGATAACGACGGGTAGATATTCTTTTTCTGCCTCTGGTACTTTTCTCGTTGGGTTCTGGGATTTCTGCTTCTTCTAAAATTTCATCTGATAATTGAGTTTGAGTTGCTTCTTTACTTCTCCACCAAGCAATAATCCAACCACCACCTACAGCTGCTATTCCTCCAAATAAAATACTTATTGGTGCGGAATAACCAAGAAACACAAAGCTGAACATGAAAAATAACCAGTATTTCAGTGCTGCATCAATGCCATCATTAGAAGCTACATCTGGTATTTGGGGGTTATTTTCGTTGACGTTTGTAAACCACCCTAAAGCAACACCACCCATAATCCCCACAAATAAACTGAGAATTAATGAAGCTCCTGCAAAACTGGAAATAATAGCTAACAGAAAACCAAATACAAGTTGAGAAAAAAAGTTGGGCGAAGAAGACAATATTTCGCTGAGAATATTTTTGTTAGATGCCATATTTTCAGAAATTCAAAATTAGGTAATTGGTAATTGATAATTGGTAATAAAGAATAATCTTGGTTATCCTTGTCAATATAATAACCGTAAATTTAGAAACTTAATTAGAAACTTAACATGAAAAAATGAGGATATGCCTCAACATATCCCCATTATCTTGGGACTTGGATATTAAGAAATGTCTTGTAACTCAGCAGTACGCACAGAAAGCACCTGAAGTTGATTTCCTCTTTGTACTTTCACCTGCACCGCTTCACCTAAACGACTATCTTCTACAACTCTTTGCAATTGTTCAGCAGTGGTAATTGTTTGACTGTCAATTTGTAAAATCACATCACCGCGTCGCATACCCGCAGTAGCAGCAGGGGAATTAGGTACAACTCGGATCACTAAAACACCATTCACTTCTGGTATTTGAATTGCAGAGTTAGGATCAGTGTTATTTTGTCTTGCTAACTGGGGTGTTAATGTCACCATCTGTACCCCTAAATAGGGATGAGCAACTTTACCGTTTTTTTGTAATTGTGCAGCGATCGCCTTAGCTTTATCTATGGGAATAGCAAACCCGATTCCCATTGCATCTGCACGAATAGCGGTATTAATACCAATTACTTCTCCTTCAGCATTTAACAACGGACCTCCAGAGTTACCAGGGTTAATCGCTGCGTCAGTTTGAATGAAATCTAAACGTTTATCACTAATTCCCACCTGGGCGCTAGAACGTTTTAAAGTGCTGACAATACCCAAAGTGACAGTATTATCAAATCCTAACGGATTACCGACAGCGATCGCCCAATCTCCCACCTGTACACTGCTAGAAGATCCCAAAGGTGCGATCGGTAAATCGCTACCAGCATTAATCTTAACTACTGCCAAATCAGTAACTTCATCAATGCCTTTTACCGTACCTTCATAAGTACGGCCATCTTTCAAGCGTACAGTTACTTTATCAGCTTGATCTACAACATGGGCATTAGTCAAAATTATCCCACTTTTATCCAGAATAAAACCAGAACCTAAACCCCTTAACTGTTCAGTCGGTGACATTTGGGGGAACCCATCACCAAAAAACCTTCGTAAAAACGGATCTTCCAAAATGGGATCAACAGGACGAGTAATAGTTTTTTCGGTATCAATCCTTACCACAGCAGAACCCACACGATTTACCGCCGCAGTGACAAAGCTACTGTTACCAATAGCAGCAGATGGTTTTTGAGCAACCACTTGATCCGGTGCTGTTTCTGCGTGGGAAGGTAAAACTGACACACAAGAAACCGTTAACACCACTCCTAAAAAAATCGCTAAAACACGGGTACTGAGTTTACGTATAAACTGAGGTAGTTGAAAAATTTGCATAATCACAACCTAATCTAGAAGCCTAATGTTTGCTATCTATTTACAAATCTAGCTACAATTATTTTTATAGCTGGTTTACAAATCTGTGCTGATTGAAGTTTTTACCCAACTTGTGATCTAACAACTTCTGTCATCAAGTTAATGGAACATACACCAACCAAGCTATTATGGACATTTACCCTGACTCAGTACGGTTTTTCCGCCAATCTCAAATCACTCTAGGCTAGGATCTAATTAATACCAAACCCCACAGGACTCATGACAGCATCAAACCGATTAGCTGAAACATCCTTGCCTTCATCACAGCAAGCAGAACACACACACCACCACAACCACGAGCATACAAATCATAATTCAGAAACAGTCAACTCGGTTCATCCTCATGTTCATAGTGAAGAATCTTTACGGCGAATTGTTAACCGACTATCACGAATAGAAGGACACATTCGCGGTATTAAAACAATGGTGCAGCAAAATAACCCTTGTCCTGATGTATTATTACAAATTGCAGCTGTGAGAGGTGCATTAGATAAAGTAGCGCGGATTGTTTTAGATGAGCATTTAACGGAATGTATTGCTAGAGCTTCAGAAAATGGCAATATTGATGTAGAAATTGAACAACTCAAAGCAGCTTTAGATCGGTTTTTACCATAGAGTTGATTATCTATGGTTTGGTAATTGATAATTGATAATTGATAATTGATAATGGGACTTACGCACTGTACAAATTTACCATGATGTGCATGAACGAAAATCCGTCATTTCAGGCTTTTGGCGATTAACTTCCGATCAATAGCGAACTGCTTGCAGCAGCGCTTCGCTATCGCTCAAAAATCATCAAAAAATCACGTTAAAATGCATGAAACCCATACCTCATATTTGGTTGATCCTGGCGTAAGTCCTAGATAATTGCTTTTTTTCCCTCATTTTCCTGATCTCCCAAGGAGTATATTAGGGTAATTTTTTAAAGTTTCTTAGTTACAGATGCTTCTAAAACTGGTTTTTGTTGATTAGTTTTTTCATTGATGGTAGCTTTTTGATTTTGTCCTGCTAAATTTTCCCGTTGGTTAATTAAATAAATACTGATTAAAGTCAGCATAACTCCTAGCCATTGAATGGGGGTGAGAACTTCTGCAAGAAAAAGATGACCAAATATTAAAGCAAAAACTGGTGTGAGAAAGGTAAGAGAACTTAAACTCGTTAGATTTCCACTTGATGCAAAATAAAAGAATAAACCATAGGCGATCGCACTACCAAAGATAGTTGCATAACCCAAATTTAACCAATCGGATAACACCAGATTTTGCCACTGTTGGTTTTCTACAACCGCAGAAATTCCCCACAGAGGCAACCCCCCCAAAATTATATGCCATCCCGTGGCTGTGACCGGATCAGCATATCTACAAACAAAGCGAATTAATACCGTACCTACAGCCATTGATAAAGCTGCCAGTAACATTAACCATTCACCACTGTTAAATAATTGCTGCCAATTATCAGTAGTAATTTTTACCCCTGAATCGAGAAGGTGAAAAATCCATTCTTCTTGTAGGCCAATTAAACTAATACCAGTAACTCCCAATCCTAACCCTAACCATCCCCAAAGACCAATATGTTCTTGAAATAACCACAGGGACAATAAAGCTACTGCTAAAGGTTGGGAGTCAATCATTACAGAACCTAAACCCGCACTGGTTCTCACTAAACCTTCTGCTAAAAAACCTTGAAACAGGGTAGCATCAACTAAAGCAAAGATGATAATCCATAACCATGCTAACCATCCTTTGGGTTGGGGTCTACCCATGAAAGCAGCAGCGATGAGAATTAATACCCCCGCAGGTAGTAAACGTACTCCTGCCATAAATAATGGTGTGGTATGAGGTATGACTCCTTTCATTGCTACCATTGCTGTACCCCAGAGGAAAAAGGGAGCAATTAATAATAGGGAAGCTAGGGTAGATTTTGATCCTCTCAGTTGCAGTTGCATTAGTTGTATTGGATTTTTGTTAAATTAAGTGTAAATATTACTTTACCTAATTTTACAGAAACATTGGTTTTTCTGTTTATGTAACATTGTTACCGATCTTTTTTGCATTATTACTGTCACCTGTCTCCTCATCTTTTGATCTTCTCTAGCTCCTGACTACTCTGAACAATGGGAATAGTGAAATGAAACTGACTTCCCTGCTCCTTACCTTGGGACTCAGCCCAAATTTTCCCACTCCAACCGTTGACTATTTGCCTACAAATGGCTAAACCCAGTCCCGTACCTCCCGCAGTCCGTCTTAAAGCTCCCTCTTCTTGATAAAAACGATCAAATACTATTTCTAAGCGGTTGGGTTCAATTCCCCTACCAGTATCAGCTACAATCACTTCTACCTCATAATTACTATTTTGATGAGCTTTAATTGTTATTTGTCCTGATGTGGGTGTGAACTTACAAGCATTATCTATAATTTTTGCTAATACTTCCACAAGCCAATCACCATCAGCCCTAACTAAAGGTAAACTTTCGGCAATTTGTGTTTTGATGGTTGGTGGTTTTTCTGCCGTGGAGCGTGTACGTAGGCGACTAAGGGCTAAATCTACACATTCTTGTAAAGTCAAAGATTCGGGATGCCATTCCACACGCCCGCTTTCTAAGTTAGAAAGAGTGAGAAAATCCTGTACCAGTTTCCGCATTCTTTCTGAATCAGAAAGTGCTGTAGTTAGCATTACCTGTTGCAACTCTAAAGGCATATCCGGTTCACTGGCCAGACTTTCTAAACACACTTGAATGGTGGAGAGGGGGGTTCGCAGTTCATGACCGGTGATGGCAATTAAATTACTGCGGGTACGGTCAAGGGCTTCTAATTGTTTGTTTAGTTCTTCTAAATTGGCAAAAGCTTCAGCTTGAATCAATGCTGCACCTACTTGAGTAGCGATCGCCTTAACTAAATCCAATTCTCCAGCTTGCCATTCATGGGCAGGTAAATGACAAAAATGTAACTCTACCATTCCCAGTAGTCGTCCCTGGGAAAATACAGGTTCTATCAACCACGAATGAATAGTAAACCTTTTAACAATTAAAGAAAGTGCGGTAGAACTAGTAACGCGATAATCAGTAAGAGTATCAGTAATACATATACCTTCACCCAGTTGGGTAATTTCGTGAAATAAAGGATTTTGTGCCAAATTCCAGGTTTGTCCCCGTACTGAGACAACATCAGGACTTAAAAACTCATGTTCAATTATTGCTTGGTCATCAGTAGATTGAGCGCGGTAAATCAGACAACGATCAGCTTCTAGATGTTGACCCAACTCTTGAGCAGCTACTTGCAAAACTGCCTGTGGATCAAGCGATCGCCTAATTGCCATACTAATAGAATTGATCAACTTTTCTTTTCTAGCTTGAGCAGCAATAGAACGATAAGCTTTATGCAGCTTATATTGACTAGCTTGCAAATAAGTTACTAATCGCTGTACAAAAGGGTCAGTATCAATACTAAAAGCGGATTCATTAATTGATTTTGGTTGGGACTTGAGTGGTACTGAACCGATACCAAACCTCTGACGTGCCTGGTTAATTTTGCCCGCTAAATCGGGTCTATAAACTTCTATTCTTTGCAATATCAATTCTGCGGCCTTGAGACTAACTCCTCTGTCAGAAGTCCAAATTCCCTCAAATCTCCGCGCTGTGTCTATATCCAGACTAGAGGTCATTTCTGGTAACTGCTGATTTTTAGCAATTGACCTCACACTTTCTCGACATACTAAACAAGTAGCATAATTATCCGCGATTACAACTAAATGCCATTCTTTACTTAAAGCATCATCCGGTTCAAAAGCTACCTTTTCATAGTCATCCGAACTATTAGCAAACTCTGTTTCTGGTGCAGATAATACGTATATTTGGTCACTTCTCTCGGCAAGGCGTTGATAGCGATGAGCTTCTTGACGATAAAATCGCTCTCGCTGAAAACTAGCAATAATAAGCGGTTGATCCAAGGAAGTCGCCAAAACCTGATCTTCCATTGCATGGGAGAGCGCAGTTAGGGAAGCCTTGAAATACAACTGAGTCCGCAAGTAAGGTAGTGACTGTAGCAAATCACTCAGCACAGAAGTCGAAATGCTCATGAATATCTTTAAACGCCCAATCTAGACCTTTAGAAAGCACCTGTCCAGATATTAACCCAAAAACTACCTTGGTAAGTTTGATGACTGTTGACCATTGACAAAACTCAAAATTTTTTTAACTAAACATTAACTAAACATTAACTAAACATATTTATGAGTATTTTCTAGTTCTAGTATCTCTCATTGCTGATCAAAGAATAAAACCCTAGAAAATCCTCAGTTTTCAGCCTTGACTTCAGATGTAAAAGGTATAGATTTATTGGTGACTGGTGATTGGGTTGTTAATCTTCCCTTACCCCCTGCTCCCTTGCCCTGTGCTTCCCTGCCTCTTCCCCAGTCTCGCGTCCAGTATAGGGAAATTTGGCTCATGACACCGGATATGTTGATGACCCCAGAGAAAATCGTCCTCGATGGCAAAATTTTTATTCCTGCTGAACAAGTACCCATTCCAGAATGGCCTTGCGTTGTCAGTGAAAGACCACAACCCACTTTAACGGTTAAAGATGATGATTTATTTTTGGTGACAGATACAATGGGGAACATTTCCGGTTGTTCCCTAGAAGATGGGAATCCCAGTGTGGGTTTATTTTGCGCTGATACCCGATTTTTGAGTCGTTTAGAGTTACAAATTAATAAGCGATCGCCTGTTTTATTAAGCAGCACTGCTGATAAAGGTTTTGCTCTCTCTGTTTTATGCACTAACCCCAAAATTGACAATTACCTAAATGCTGATACTATTGGCATTCGTCGCGAAATTGTCCTTAATGGGGCATTATTTGAAGAAATAGAAGTCGCTAACTACAGCACTTCTAGCATTACTTTTGAAATTAGTCTTAGCTTTGATGCTGACTTTGCAGATTTATTTGAAGTTCGTGGTTTTTATCGAGGAAACCGGGGTAAATTATTACGATTATCAGAACTAAAAAACTGTTCAGAAAACCTCAGCCTTGCCTATCAAGGTTTAGATGGCGCGGTGATGGAATCCCGGATACAATTCCAACATCAACTACCAGATTATTTTCAAGGTTATACCGCAATTTGGCGTTTAGAATTAGCTTCTCACGAAACCAAAAAACTCGGTTATCGGTTGCAGAGTTTAACCAATAATCAACCGATTTCTAATGTGAATGCTGCCACAACTTTGGCACAAGCAAAAGCTTCTGAATTAATGGAGGAGCAAAACTGGGTACAACAAATTACGCGCATTCACTCAGATAAAAGTCTTTTTAATAGAGTGATTGAAAGAGCAGAACAAGATTTGTATTTACTGCGCCAATCTTTTGGCAAATATAAAACTGTTTCCGCCGGTGTTCCTTGGTTTTCCACTTTGTTTGGACGGGATTCTATTATTACCGCTTCCCAAACTTTGATGTTAAATCCCCAAATTGCTAAAGAAACTTTAATGATCTTGGCAGAATATCAAGGTAAAAAAGAAGATATTTGGCGAGAAGAAGAACCAGGAAAAATTTTACATGAGTTACGGTTTGGAGAACTAGCAAGGTGTCAAGAAATTCCCCATACACCTTATTACGGAACAGTAGATGCAACGCCTTTATGGTTGATCTTGTATGCTGATTACTATGCTTGGACTCATGATCAAGAAACCCTAGAAACATTGTGGAGAAATGCTTTATCCGCCATGGATTGGATTGATAGAAATATTCAAGAAACAGGCTATCTTAGCTACAATCGTAAATCAAAAGGTGGTTTAGTTAACCAAGGTTGGAAAGACTCTGGTGATTGTATTGTTAATAGAAAAGGTGAGTTAGCTAAAGGGGCAATTTCTTTATGTGAAGTGCAAGCTTATGTCTATGCTGCAAAAATCAAATTAGCAGAAATAGCGAAGATGAACAAGCGGCTAGATTTAGCTGAAACTTGGTTAGAAGAAGCTAAAAATCTCAGAGTTAGATTTAACAAAGATTTTTGGATAGAAGATCAAGATTTTTGTGCTTTAGCTTTAGATGGGGAAAGAAATCAAGTAGATAGTATTAGTTCTAATCCTGGACATTGTTTATCTTTGGGAATTTTTACCCCCGAAAAAGCCTACAGTGTAGCAGAAAGATTGCGAGCGCCAGATATGTTTAATGGTTGGGGAATTAGAACTTTAAGTAGTTTGTCACCTGCTTATAATCCAATGGGTTATCACATTGGTTCAGTGTGGCCACATGATAATTCTTTAATTGCGATGGGACTGCGTTCTTTGGGTTTAATTGATCAAGCTTTGGAATTATTTCAAGGTTTGTTTAATATGACTTTTCAGCAATCTTATCAACGTCCACCAGAATTATTTTGTGGTTATGAAATGAATGGAGATAATGCACCTGTGCAATATCCCGTTGCTTGTAGTCCCCAAGCTTGGGCTACAGGTAGTATATTTCAATTATTGCAAATGATAGTGAATTTAGTACCAGACGCACAGAATAATTGTTTACGAATTATTGACCCTGCTTTGCCAGAATCAATTAATCGTTTATCGTTGCATAATTTGCGTGTTGGTGCGACGATTCTTGACTTAGAATTTGAGCGGGTGGGGAGTACAACTTCCTGTAGAGTTGCGAATAAAAGGGGGAATTTAAGAGTTGTAATTGAAGCTTAGATTAGTGCACAGATCCCGGACTTCTTCAAGAAGTCCGGGATCTGGATATAATCATATTGTCCAAGTTGTGCATTGGTATTGGTGATACCAAATTTGAGCAATTAATGACTCTATTCTCAATAGACAATGGATTTTACCTGGGTAAAGCGCAAAGATTGTAAAGTTTTATTGCAGGATTCAAAACTTGTGGGGTAAAGCACATTGCTAAACCCCTACAGATTCCCAAATTATAAAAATAATTAGGGCTTGCTGAATAAACTCAAAACCTTGATAAATCAAGGGTTTCAGGTGGAAAATCAGGAAATCAGTGCAGGATTTTTTAGGGGTATACTCCTAAAAGCGTGCATTTTCCGGGTGAAATTTCAAAGAATTGGTTACTAACAGATCACCCAAACTCTTGCCTATTCCCTATTCCCTATTCCCTGCCTTAACGAAGAGACTTTTTCAGCAAACCCTAATTATTGAATTACAGCAGATTGCAGATAAGTGAGGTACAGAATCTAAATTGAAACCTATACACCAAGCCAGTTTTACTCCTGACCCCTGACTCCTGACTCCTGCTGTAATTAAGCATCTTCTGAACGTTCAATTTTTTGACCAGGAGAAGATTCATATAAAGCATCCAACTGTTGACGCGCATCATCCACATTAATAGAACGCATTACCAAAAGCGGTTCTTTAATTAAATTACCGGAATTATCTAATAATTCTGGATGAGGTACAGATTGTCTTTTTGCTCCATAATAACCAAAGCTACCTTTATTCCCCGCAGAGGATGTATTTGGATAAGGTCGCTCCCGATCAAAACTGAACATGACTAGGTTACGAATTAAATTACTGACAGCAATAAACGCTAAAACGGTAAAAGCTAAAACGTAGAGCAGGTGTAACATAAAATTATCCTCCAGGGGCAACAAATTTTACAAAATCTAAAGTTTTATATCGTAGTCCTCAACTTTTCTTTACTTGCAATTTACAGGGAAAACAAAAGTTAAGTTATTTATTTGTGTTGTGATATTTTGTAATCTTATTCAGATTAACGTAACATGGTATACATTATTTTTTTATGAAAATAATGTTAAGGTTTTTGTCCTAATGTTGAGATTTATGACCATAAAGATCACTCATGCTGTGATTGACGGTAACGCATACCAACTTTCCAACATTCGCCTAATAATTGATGCCAAGGCATTAATGTAGCCATATCCAGTCCCACTTTTTTACCAGTTACAGCAAATAGCATTTTAGAAGTGTTTAATTCTGCTTGTGCTTGCGTAACTCGGTTGAGTAAATCAGACTGTTCCTGTTCACTCATAAATGAGATTTTCTCATTTTCTAATAATTGACGTGATCGCGCAAACCAATATTCAAAATCCTCTAACAGCGGCTCCAAGACTGACTTTAGCAACTCAGCACTTGGTGAATTTGAGTCACCCATATATAAGAAGCATATTTCCTAATGTCTTATTAATATTAACGCTATTTACGAAACTTAACAATCGCCTCATAACTTACCTGCCAAAACAACCAAAATTTGTAATTTGTTATACAATACACAATTGTATAATTTTGGCAAGAGGTTTGTACAGTTCCTTACGACTATGTTTTGATCTGTCTAAAGGAATATCTATTGTGAACATTTTAGAGATAAGAATTACAAAAAACTGTTAGGGAGCAATGCAATTTTGTGGGATGACCCAACAAAATTGCATTACTCCCAGATCAAAATGAGTGACTGGCCTGTACAGATGATTGATCTTACCAATGATGGTAACTATGATGTGGTTTTGACTATTTCTGGTTCAGCTATTGCTTCTTTGACTCCAGATGGAAATGAAAATTTAGTAAATGAATAAGAGCAGAAACTTCCCCGAACCATGATTTTTTCCGTCCGAACCATGATTTTTTCTGCTAATTGTCAGGTTATCTATACTGATTTTACTGATAAATCACCACAAAATCTGACAGCGATCGCTCAACTCCACAGTGACCAATCTCTAGCTTTGCTAGTGGAAACTGCTGATATATATAGCTTTAGGCGCTGGTCGAAAATTAATCAGCGCCTGGAATGATGACCTCGCTGGTTAATTTATTATTCGTGGCTAGAAGTTTCTAGTCTTTGGCTTTTGAGATTCTGTAACTGTTGCAGCAGGGAATCTACTTCTGCTTGCAGGTCAATAAATTTTTCTTGTTGTTCGTCTTGGTAGTAAGCCTTGGTGAGCTTCTTTACCAATTCACTATGAGATTCGCAGCTGGCAACACTGGATGATAAAGTTGACATAGTTATGTTCTTTCCGAAACTAAACTCACACCATTAGAGATATTATAATAAAGCTATCTTAACCTTTCTTAAAATCAAGTATACTTTTAATTACATACTCTAATAGGTTTCCTGCTAAATCATAAGTGACTGCGATAATAGTGAGTGTGTTCCTCGGTGGTGATTGGTGACTGGTGATTGGTGACTAGGAAAAATCTTTCCTCCCCTGCTCCCTGCCTGATCTGTTGCTAGATATCGCCATTTGCATGGTAAAGTGATTGACACTATCAAAAAAAATCTATTTTTCTCATCTCCTAATCCCTAGTTAAGAAGTTTAGAATCCTGTGACTTTGAGCTTGTCTGTTGCTAAATCTCATCGCCAACCTTGGCCGGGGCTAATAGAAGCCTACCGTGAATACTTGCCTGTGAGCGAAAGTACCCCTGTGGTGACTTTGTTGGAGGGTAATACTCCTTTGATTCCTGTACCAGCGATCGCTGAACGTATTGGTAAGCAGGTGCAAGTATTTGTTAAATATGATGGTCTGAACCCTACTGGCAGTTTTAAAGACCGGGGTATGACTATGGCTATTACCAAGGCTAAGGAAGCTGGTGCTAAGGCGGTGATTTGTGCTAGTACAGGCAATACTTCCGCTGCTGCTGCTGCCTATGCTAAACGCGGAGGAATGCGCCCCTTTGTATTGATTCCTGATGGTTATGTGGCTTTGGGTAAGCTGGCTCAAGCTTTGTTATATGGGGCAGAAGTTTTAGCTATTAAAGGTAATTTTGACCGGGCTTTAGAAATTGTCCGGGAAATGGCGGATCATTATCCGATTACTTTGGTAAATTCTGTCAATCCTTACCGCTTGGAAGGTCAGAAAACAGGGGCTTTTGAAGTGGTGGATGCGTTGGGTAATGCTCCTGACTGGTTGTGTATTCCGGTGGGAAATGCGGGAAATATCACAGCATATTGGATGGGTTTTTGTCAATACCATCAAGCGGGAAAATGCGATCGCTTGCCAAAAATGATGGGTTTTCAAGCTGCTGGGGCTGCACCGTTGGTAAATGGTCAACCAGTGCTACATCCTGAAACTATAGCGACGGCGATTAGAATTGGTAATCCTGCGAGTTGGGATAAGGCGATCGCTGCCCAAACTGCCAGTATGGGTAGTTTTAACTCTGTCACAGATGAGGAAATTTTGGACGCTTATCGGTTGTTAGCGTCTTCTGAAGGTATTTTCTGTGAACCTGCCAGTGCTGCTTCTGTAGCTGGGTTATTAAAAGTGAAAGATCAAGTTCCTGCTGGTGCGACGATAGTTTGCATTTTAACTGGTAATGGTTTGAAAGATCCAGATACAGCCATTAAACACAGTCATGCTCAGTTTAAACAAGGTATTCCCGCAGATTTGCAAGCGGTAGCTGAGGCTATGGGTTTTTAAATAATGCTGGTGACTGGGGACTGGTGATTGGGAAAATACAAATAATTACCCCCCTGCTTCCCCTGCTTCCTCTGATTTTAATTACTATCTATGAAACGAGAATATCACTGACCTTAATCTTAATTTCTGGCAATACTTCACTTTTAATTAATTCATCACCTGTATAAATAAATTCTTCATACAATCCTTCTACTAAAGATAAAACCGTAATTTTGTTTTGTACAGGATCAACAATCCAATATTCAGAAATTCCCCTAGCTGCATACTCAGAACGCTTGAAGCGATAGTCTTTAACTTCATTTTCAGTACCAGGTGATACCACTTCTATAGCTATTAATGGTGGTGGCATTTCATGGGTAATAGTTCCTCTTTTTGTCGCTTCTAAAGCGGCGCGACATTCTTCACCCAAGATTAGTAAATCAGGGATTCTTACCTTAGCTCTACGTCCACTTACTTCAATCATAATTTCTTTATATTTTAATAAATGAAGAGGGACTATTTTAGACAATTCCAACAATAATCGCATTGATATATCAGAATTAAAAATTGATTCTGGTGGCATTAAAACTAATTCTCCATCTACTAATTCATAGCGATTTCCAGTGCCATCATCATAGGCATAGTAATCTTCAAAGGAAAAATAATTGATTGGTGCTTGAGGAGTTTGAACCATAAATATAATTCCATAATTCCATTCGCTTAGTACATATTAACCCAAGTTGATAACTAGGTACTTACGTTATCTCCCACCTCCCCTGCTTCCTCTGTCTCCCCTGTTGCCTTTGTGGCCGCTCTCAACTGTGTCAAACTATCAATAGCATCACCTAAAGCTGTAGTGAGATTTTTACGGGTTTGCTCGTGGTTTTCCTGTTCTGTTTTGAATGCTTGAATCAGGTGATCGCGTTCTTGAGTCACAGCGATCAATTTAGCTTTTAATTCCTCTATAGATGTGTCTTCAGTTAGTTCTGACTCAATAGCCGTTGTGGTAGTTTCTGTAATTGTATCAGTGTTAATACCTTGAAGTTTCCAAAGTTCAGCTTTTAAAGATGCAATTTCTTGTTGATACAACTTGGCATCGGTGCGACGTTGTTCTGATTCAGTGTTATAGATTTGTCGCCATTTTTGTGAACTTTCCCAAGCTTCATCACGTTTTTGTTGCAGTTGAGCCATCTGCTGTTTGAGGCTTTGAATTTCGGATAACCATTTTTGTGTTAAATCTTGAGTCATATCATGTCCGGTTGCACAATTATCATATCTGTTGAGGCTGGTAATTGGTAATTGGTAATTGGGAAAAGGCAATTTCTCATGAAACAGCTATATCGTAAGTGATTGGGCGGACATTATATCATAGTAGCTTTTATGTATAAATTTTGATATAAAATCTGTTCCCTGTTCCCTGCTATATATTGACAGTAAAACTGGACTCTCATCAAAATTTAAATATGTTCAGAGACAAATTTACAGACAACCTGGGAATTAGTCAAGCCCGCAAAGAACAAGTATTGCTACCTTGGGATTAGTGTTGAACAGTCCAGCAGTAATTATTGGGGCAATGTTAATTTCTCCATTGATGGGGAGTATTCTAGTTAACCAGGAAGTTACCGAAGCACAAGATATAATTCAGAAGCGATCGCAAGCTATTACAGAATACCTACAATTAAAATGGCAAGTCAGTGATGCTCGGATCAGCACCCAAATAGGAACAGAAGTTTCCCCACAAGATACGCGCCCTTTTTGGAAAGCTAAACTCATTTCTTTAGGATTAAAAATTGGTACTATCTGACTTTTAATGCTGGCTTCTTTTCTGGTATTTATTAGTGATTTACTTTTGGGTATGCTGGTGCGTGGTAATCCTTATTTGGGATTCTTATTACCTCTTTGGAAATTGTTACTTTGGCCTTTAGCTTTAATGATTGTTGCTGCTACATTTAGCTTAGTCTATCGTTATGGACCAAGTGTGTGGAAACGAGGTACACCATTAATGCCAGGAGCAGTTTTAGCAGCTATCTTTTGGGCGCTGGTTTCGGCATTATTTCGCCTTTATGTTACCAACTTTGGAAATTATAATAAAGTTTATGGTACGGTGGGAACTTTTATAGTATTAATGTTATGGTTATGGATGAGTGCCTTTGTTCTCCTTGTTGGCAACCAATTAAATGTAATTGTTGGTGACTCTATGACAGTGAAAACAGGAAACTAGGAAGGTAAATAACCCAATTACCAATTACCAATTACCAATTACCAATTACCAATTATATAAAATGTCTAACTCTCACAATAAAATTTACATTGAATCTGATGGTTATGCAACAACATTAAAACGTTTACAACAAATTAGTAAACTGTTAGATAATGCTATTACCATTCCGGGAACTCCAGTAGGTATTGGTTTAGATCCAATTTTGGGATTAATACCTGTTGGTGGTGATGTTTTGGGATTGATATTTTCTCTTTATATTATCATTGAATCGGCAAAGTTAGGTATATCAAAAGCAACTTTAGGCAGAATGATTGTAAATATTATCATTGATGCTTTAGTCGGTGCTATTCCGATGTTGGGAGATTTATTTGATTTTGCTTGGAGAGCAAATAATTACAACCTGATTTTATTGGAAGATTACTTAAAATCTCCTGGTGAAAAAAAGAAGGCCGATCAAGGTTTTATTATTGCTCTTTTTGCAGTGTTGGTTGTACTTGGTATTGTTTTAATTGCATTACCTGTTATTTTTATAGGAATGCTATGTAAAGCTTTAAATGGCGGGTAAATTAATCATTAACTAAGCTCTTATGCGTTTAATTTGTATAAGTGGAACAGGCATCTTGCCTGTTAAACAAGAGTTCAGAATATTAGGATTATACAATTTAGTTGTGTAACAGCTTAACTCAAAATATCCTATTCCCTATTCCCTATTCCCTAACTAATAATATGAAAAACTGGTGGCAATTTCATTTTCCTCAAGGTCAACAAAATATAATTATTACTGATGCGTATGGCTATCCTGTAAAAATTGCTTATGGCGAAAAAGGTACAGGTAAACCATTAATTTTATTACATGGTTTGGGCAGTTGGAGTTATAATTGGCGATATAGTATTGAACCATTATCTAAATATTTTCGGGTAATTTGTTTTGATGCTAAAGGTTATGGTTTTTCCGAAAAACCTATTTACCGTAGAGAAAAGAGTGGTCATCAAATAATTGAATTAGAACGGATTATTCAATCTTTATGTGATGAACCTCCCGTCATTGTCGCTGAGTCTTTAGGTGCGTTAGTTTCTTTAGCATTAGCGGCTAAAAATCCTCAATTAATTGGGAGTTTAGTGGTTATGAATGCGCCCATTTTTACCGAAACCTTACCTCATTGGGCAATGGGTTTATTAGCACAAACACCATTAGAAATTATCCACACAATTGATTTTTTACGTCTTGCTTTTGTGTTTGCACCTCTAGTTAGGGAAGTCATGGGTATGGAAAGACGAAAAGTGTTATTTAATCCTGCTATTCTCACGGAGGAAGATGTTTATTGGATCACTTATCCTTTTATTGAAATTCCAGGAACTTTAGTGAAAGTTGCGGAAGAATTACAAATAGCAGCTAGAGAAATTGAGAATTTACAAGCTAAAAAACCAAATATGTTAACTGAAATTCAAAATAGTCTCACTGCTATTGAATGTCCAACTTTAATTTTATGGGGTGATCAAGATAGTTGGTTTCCTGTGAGTCACGGTGAAAAATTACATCATTATATTCCTCATTCACAGTTAAAAATTATAGAAAATTGTTATCATGACGCATCCACAGGTGCTAATGATGTAGTGAATAGAGAAATTATGAAATTTTTGCAGGATACGAATTTCTGTTAAACTGTAATTTAAGCCATTGTCAATCATCAATTATCAATTAATAATTGATAAAAGAAGAGTGGGAGAAGGCATACCAATCGCCTTTTTTCTCCCACTCTACATTTGCTGCTGGGGCGTTCAGGAATATGTGTTAATAGACGCTATCCGTTATTTAGGGGGCTATGTATTTCAACGATAGTGTCTAGATGATGTGGGTATTCCTGTTGCAGCAAATGTTAAACCTGATTTCTTTTTGATTTCTTTGATTTTTTATTATTTTTTGCTGAACTAATAGCCCAACAAAATATTAGTAGACTGCTTTTTTTGTTCATAATTCAAACTTGTGAAACAGCCTTTTTAAGCAGAAGCTATTTTATGTAGTAACCCCAGATAACAACATTATTGAAGTCGTTTATCTTTTAATAATTTAACTGGGTTGTTTAGTGATTGGTTGCCAAGTTGGCACTTTTTGTTATTTGTTTTTAGCCATTAGTCATTAGTCATTGGTTTATTAACCATCACATCGCCCCATAACCCTATACCCTTTCTTAAATACGTTGTGGAAGTTTAAGTATGCGATAAATAACCCAACAACCAGATGCACAACTGAGGGCGATCGCCAACATTAACCATAAAGGTGTAGGATTATTGATATTAGAAGATAGTACGTTTTCTTTTTTACTGACTACTTCTATGGGTTTTTCTGGTTCTATTTTGGGAACGTAGCCAATATAAATTAGCTGGAAATAGCCAAATATTCCCACTCCCAGGGGAATAACTAACAACCCCACAAACCATAACCAAGGATACTTTAGGCACCGTTTCTTAATTAGAGATGTATTTTTTAATTCTTCTGAAGTGCTGTTTACAGTTGTGGTTAGTTCTGGTTTTGCATTGTGACTGTTCATGATTCATTTCCACTTGCATCCTCTAGTAGTTTATTATACTATAAGATACAAGCCCTATTTAACAGTAGGATAAAGGGAGTTGAAAGTAGTTTTTTTGGCAAAATAGCGGTTTTTTACCAAAAATTTCCAAAAAAAATTGGATATTATGCTACTTTTTCCCCATTATTTGCAAATTACTTTACTGAATCTTCTAATTTAGAATTGGTATGTCTTTCAATGGCAAGTTGAATTAATTGATCTACTAATTCTGTAAAAGAAATACCAGTATTTGCCCAAAGTTGCGGATACATACTTGTAGATGTAAACCCTGGTAAGGTGTTAATTTCGTTAATCAAAATTTCTCCAGTAGCTTCTACATAGAAAAAGTCTACTCGCGCTAAACCTGCACCATCAACTGCTGCAAAGGCTTGTAATGCCATTTCTTGAATTTGTTGAGTTACTGTTTCTGGTAAAGGTGCAGGTATTAATAAGTCTGCTTTACCCTCAGTATACTTGGTTTCATAATCGTAAAAATCGCTATCAAAGGTAATTTCACCAATAACGGAGGCTTTGGGGTTGTCGTTGCCTAAAACCGCACATTCTACTTCTCTGGCAACTACTCCGGCTTCAACTATGATGCGTCTATCATAAGTTGCAGCGTTATCTAAAGCTGTTTCTAATTCTTGACGCGATCGCACTTTGGCTATTCCTACGGATGAACCCAGGTTAGCAGGTTTGACAAAACAAGGATAGCCTAATGTTGCTTCTATTTCATCACACAATTTAGGAAATATACAAGGGTTTGACCAAATTTGCGCTCTTGTTATTGCTTTATACTTTACTTGTGGTAAACCTGCTTGGGCAAAAGCGGTTTTCATAGCAATTTTATCCATCCCGGCGGCTGAACCTAACACCCCAGAACCAACAAAGGGAACTTGCATTAATGTTAGTAAACCTTGAATTGTTCCATCTTCGCCATTGGGTCCGTGGAGTATGGGAAACCACAAATCAATTTCTGCTGTTTCTGCGGGAAATTGCCATAAATTAGGGTTTATAGCGGGATTTTCTGTGGCTAAACCAGATTTTAAAACTTGTTGTGCAGTTTCTCCCCCTTGCCAAACACCATTTTTTTGGATGTAAAAAGGCACAATTTCATATTTCTGACTATTTGCTTCTGCACTCAAAGCATTTGCGATCGCCCTTGCAGAAATTATTGATACTTCATGTTCTCCAGAACGTCCACCAAACAGCAACCCCACCCGCAGTTTAGACATCTTCCTTACCTCGACACTATCTAAAGGTGATAGCGTACCACAAGGAATGTTATTAGGAGTTAGGAGATCAAGGAGTCAGGAGAAAGATAAATATTTCCTGTTTCTTGTTTTCACAGTCACCAGTCCCCAGTCACCAGTCCCCAGTCCCCAGTCACCAGTCACCAGTCACCAGTCACCAGTCCCCAGTCCCCAGTCACCAGTCACCAGTCCCCTGTACTTCAATTTTTCTTTGCTAATGTCAAACCATCAGCTATGGGAACTAAACTCAAGGTAATTCTTGAGTCTTGATATAATTTTTGATTAAAGGCGCGAATTTTTTTAGTTTGATTATCTTGTATTTCTGGATCTGCTACTTTCCCAGACCATAAAACATTATCAATGGCAATTAGTCCACCGGGTCGAATTAATTGCAGCGATCGCTCATAATAATTTTCATAGTTTCCTTTATCAGCGTCAATAAAGGCAAAATCAAAACTTTCTGCTTCTCCTGCTGCTAACAAGTTATCCAAAGTTTCTAAAGCTGGGGCAATATGCAAGTCAACTTTATCTGCTATTCCTGCTTTTTCCCAATATCGTCTAGCTATGCTGGTATATTCTTCACTGACATCACAGGCAATAATTTTACCATCTGCTGGTAAAGCCAACGCCACTACTAAGGAACTATAACCTGTAAATACTCCTATATCTAATGTTTTTTTTGCTCCTATCAATTTAACCAACAATGCCATAAATTGTCCCTGTTCTGGGGAAATTTGCATTATGGACATTGGTAGCTGGGCGGTTTCTTGACGTAGTTGGGTTAAAATTTCTGGTTCACGTACAGAAACAGAAAGTAAATAATCATACAGGTTCTGTTCTAAGCCTATAGTTTGTTTTGCCATGACTGTGATGCTAAATTTATTGAACTAATATATCTGTATCTCAGTATTTTTTATTAGACATCTCCAGAAAAGAAATTATGGAACCTATTTATGGGGGCAGGGCGAAGCATTTGGGATATCTAGATGTCTGATTTTTCCGTTAAATTATCGTCCAAATGCTTCGCCCCTACAACTTATGACAAATTAATACATTCTATTGTGGAGATTTCTATTTAACTAGGACTTACGCACTGTACAAATTCACCATGATGTGCATGAACGAAAATCCGTCGTTTCAGGCTTTTGTCGATTAACTTCCGATCAATAGCGAACTGCTTGCAGCAGCGCTTCGCTATCGCTCAAAAATCATTAAAAAATCACGTTAAAAAGCCTGAAATCCGTACCTCATATTTGGTTGATCCTGGCGTAAGTCCTATTAACTTAACATATTTTTTCCTTATGACAATTATAAATGCGAATTTTACAGTTTTTGAATCAGGATAAGAGCATGATTATGTTGAGAGATGTTGCGAGAAAAGAGAAAGCTGGAATTTTTTAACTAATTTGCCACTAGAATGAATAAACATAAGTAAAAATGTTCTCCAGAAACATTATTAAGTAACCAGCTTGTATTCAAGGGGGTAAGATGAGTCGTCCAATCATTCTTGGTATTGTTGGTGATAGCGCAGCAGGAAAGACTACGCTAACTAGGGGTATTGCTCAGGTACTTGGACCGGAGAATGTTACACTCATCTGTACCGATGATTACCACCGTTATGATCGTCAACAACGGGCGGAAATTGGTATTACAGCCTTGCATCCTGACTGTAATTACTTAGATATTATGCAGCAGCATTTATCGCTGCTACGGACTGGTCAAACAATTCTAAAGCCTGTTTATAGCCACAAAACGGGTCAATTTGAGCCTCCACAGTACATTAAACCGAATAAGTTTGTCATTATTGAAGGTCTACTTGGTTACTCTACCCGTGCTGCTCGTGATGCTTATGATGTTAAGGTTTATCTTGCTCCTCCTGAATCACTACGGGCAAAATGGAAGGTTAAACGGGATACAGAAAAACGCGGTTATAGTGAAGAACAAGTATTAGCAGAGTTAGAAAAACGAGAACCTGACTCAGAAGCGTTTATTCGTCCCCAACGTCAATGGTCTGATATTGTGGTGAGTTTCTATCCTACCAATGAAAATGAGGATGAAAGCAATGGACATCTAAATGTACGTTTGGTACTGCGTCCAACTATTCCCCATCCTGATTTTAGTCAGATTATTCACCCAGATGATGATGATTCTGAATCAGCGGTGCGTTTGGGACTAGGTAGGGATATGGGTAAACCGGTGGATGTGTTGGAAGTTGATGGACACGCTACCTTGGAACAGGTGAATAAGATAGAGCATATCATGTGTAATGATCTGCCTTATTTAAAGAATATTTGCGATCGCGAAATCAATCCTGAACTTGGTAAAATCGCTGGTACAACAGGGGAAACATTGCAAAGTTACCCCCTAGCTTTGACACAGTTGATTATTACCTATCATATGCTCAAAGCAACGCAGATTCATCAGTAAATAGGACTGCTGATTGGTGACTGGTGGTTAGCAGACTAGGCAGACATGATAAGTATTAAACTTAATCATAAAATTCGTAACTACCACCTGCCAATTTACAAATATTGATATCATATTTTTCCACTACATCACCATCAGCAAATTTGGCTTGAAAGTCATAGATACAAGTTGTGCGCTCATCATTGAAATTAATTTCTATCGCCTTTCCAGAGCGTAAAACATCATCACCTAAAATATCGTTTTCCCAATTTTTAACCCCACTAGGAGAAGCGTAAAATTCTGTCATATTTGCCCTTGTTTTATTTTCTAACAGAATGGTAATGTCTTCAGCCAAAACTTTTGATGTATTTGCTAATACACTGGGAATAACCAAAGCGGTTACGGCAACACTGGTCAAAAAGGTTTTCAGTTGCATGGTGACAACTCTTTAATTTAAAAAAAAAGGATACTTTAAAAGTATGTGTTAAAAAATAGCTACTTGTCAAATAAGGATACCTTATATCCAGCAAGTCCTACTTACCAAAATTCCCGGCTATTTAGTCATAAACCACCCCAAAAACCCCAAAACCAACAACAAAGGCATCAACCAATCACCCCAACGCACATATAAAGTCTGACTTTGCCGAGGATAAATAGTTTCAGCGTGGGTTTCATAAATATTATACCCTGATTTCCACAAAGTTCTCCCATGAGGATCGACAAAAGCAGAATAACCGGTATTTGTTGCCCTCACAGCCCATCGATCAGTTTCAATTGCTCGCATGATATCCTGGGCATGATGTTGATCTGCCATTGCTGCCGTATAATGGGCATCATTAGAAGAACTCAAAATAAATTCCCCACCATTAACAGCCTGATATCTAAAGATTTCCGAAAAAGCAGACTCATAACAAATACCCACAATAACCCGCCCCAAAGGAGTATCAAAAACTTGATTTTTTGCCCCATGTACTTGATGTTCATCCAAAGGAGATAACCGTTGAACTAACGCCCCAATAACTTCTTCAAAAGGAACAAATTCCCCCAAAGGTACAAGCTTTGACTTATCATATCTACTAGTAACTTCCCCTTTACCATTTACCCCAAATAAACTATTAGTATAACTTCTCCCCCTTTGCCCAAAACCACCTATCCAAACTACAACCCCTTTATCCTTCACCGCATCTAACAAAGCAGTATTTTGAAAATTACGTTCATATAAAGGTAAAGCACCTTCAGGAGTTAATACCCCATCAACACCTTGATTTACTAATGTTAAATATCCATTAGTATAGTTTGTAATTGCTCGTCTAAATCCTTGAGGAAGCAACTTAATTTCATTAGGAATATTACCTTGAACAATACCTATTTTCAAACCTGAATTTTCACGATTATTCAAAGGTTGGGAATAAACAACAAAGCCTAAAACATGGGAGATAATTAACAGTAAAACAGCACAAACCAAATAACCATTAAAAAACCCCTTCCTTAAACTCCTTTTCTCCTCTGCGTCTCTGCGTCTCTGCGTGCAAAAATAAATCCAAGACTCCGCAACCAACCCATTAACCGCCACAATAACCGCCGTTACCGTATTCGGTCCAGAAAATTGCCCCAAATGCAAAATTACCAAATTATGCGGTGACTGAGTGTAAGATAAAGAACTCCACCACAAAGATCCAGAACTCCACAAACTTTCCAAACCACACCATAAAGCTGTACCAATTAACACCCTTAACCAAGGCTGTTGCTTATCTAGGTTAACCATCAAAAACGCCCACAGAGAGACTAACAAACCTCCCCACAGGCTAATAAATGACCAGCAAAAGATGGTAATAAATAAACTTGGCCACCAGGGTACACCTAACCATTTCATGGGGTGAATACCTGTGATCCATGATAGGGCTATTCCATGATAGGCGATCGCCCAAATAAAGGCAGGGGGCAGGGTGCGGGGGACAGGGGAATTTTTTTCTGTTGTATATTTAACAACTATCACCCAAAGGGGTGCAAGGGCAACCCAAGCCAAAAACCAAGCACAGACAGGGGCGACTGTCACCCCCATCAATGCCCCACTAGTTAAAGCTACCAGGTAAGGAAGCAAGTATTTTAACTTGTCCCTTGTTCTTTTACTCAGAATCTTCACCATCTCCAGCATCGGGGGGAACTACTGCTACTCCGGTAATGGCATCATCTTCATCGAGTTTCTGTACTCTTACTCCCGTTGCTGTCCGTGATTGTACAGAAATAGCGTTAACAGATTGGCGAATAATAATACCTCTGTTTGTCGCCATCATGATCTCTTCGTCAGGGTTGACTATTCGCAGGGTTGCTAGTTGATCCTTGGTTTTGCGGTTTTTGAATTTGGTAGCGGTGATACCTTGTCCAGCGCGGTTTTGTAGTCTAAATTGTCCTACGGGTACACGCTTTCCATAGCCTCCCATCGTGATGATTAATACCCATGGTCCTGTGCTGTTTGGTGTTTCGGTGGTTTCTTCGCTATTTTCTGCGGTTTCTTCAATTTCGATGGTTTCTTCTTCTAGTTCCGCTTCTGTTTCTGTGTTTAAGGTGTCGAGAATGGCCGCAGGAAGAATATCCATTCCTACCAGTTCATCACCGGGTTTGAGTTTCATTGATTTTACCCCACGAGTTGCCCTTCCTAAAGGACGCAGTTGATCATGGGTACAACGGAAGTGTATGGCCATACCATGACGTGAACCGATGATGATACTATCTTCTACTTTGGCACGTCTCACCCAACGCAAATGATCGCCTTCTTCTAAGGATATGGCTATTAACCCGTTAGCGCGAATGTTGCTAAATGCTTCTAATGCGGTTTTTTTGATGTTACCGCCTTTGGTGAGCATGACTAAATATTCTTCGCTGCTAAATTCGTCTACAGGTACAATGGAAGTGATTTTTTCTTCTTTGGGTATGGGTAACATCTGGACAATGGGTGTACCTCGACTGGTGCGTGAACCTTCTGGTATTTGATATGCTTTGAGGCTGTAAACTACGCCGCGATCGCTAAAAAATAAGACGCTATCATGATCACAGCAGGTTAAAAAATGCTCGATGGTATCATCTTCTTTGACTTTAGCACCGGCTTTTCCTCTGGTAGCCCGGTTTTGAGCTTCAAAGGTATTCACGGGCATCCGTTTGATGTAACCTTGTTGTGTCACCAAAATTAAAACTTTTTCGTTAGCGATCAAGTCTATATCATCTATTTCCCCTTCGGCGTGGGTAATAGCTGTGCGTCGCGGTGTGGCAAACTGGGTTTTAATTTGGGTAACTTCGGTTTCGATAATTTCCAGTACCCTTTCCCGTCTATCCAGAATATCCCGCAAGTCTGCAATTTGTACTTGCAATTCTTCATGTTCTAAGCGAATTTTATCCGCTTCTAAGGCTGTTAACCGCCGCAATTGCATTTGCAAAATGGCATCAGCTTGCACTTCGGAAAGTCCATAATTGCTAATTAATTCACCTTTGGCTGAGGGTGCGTCGGGGGCGTTTCTAATCAGGTTGATAATTGCATCTAAATGAGAGAGGGCAATTAATAAACCTTGTAATAGATGATCTCTTTCCTCTGCTTTTCTCAGTTGGTAACGAGTACGTCTGTTAATGGTTTCAATGCGAAAATCTAAAAAGACGCTGAGGAAGTTTTTCAGGGTGAGTATTTGTGGTTCCCCGTTCACCAAAGCCAACATATTCGCGCCAAAGTTGGACTGAAGTGGGGTTTGTTTATAAAGGTTATTTAAAACAACACGGGGATAGGCATCACGTTTTAATTCTATGACGATTCGCATCCCGTCGCGATCGCTCTCATCTCGGATATCTGCAATGCCATCAATTTTCTTATCATTCACCAACTCGGCAATTTTTTCAATTAATGCCGCTTTGTTGGTTTGGTAAGGTAACTCGGTAACAATTATTGCTTCTCTAGCTGGGCGGTTGCGTTGTTCAACGGTTTCAATAGTTGCCACACCCCGCATGGTAATTGAACCCCGTCCGCTGGTGTAAGCTTCTTTAATGGCTGATGTTCCTAGAATTTGCGCCCCTGTGGGGAAGTCAGGACCGTGAACATACTGCATTAATTGAGTATCGGTTATTTCTGGGTTGTGAATTAATGCCACTAACCCATCAATTAATTCTCCCAAATTATGCGGAGGAATGTTAGTAGCCATGCCTACCGCAATTCCCGAAGAACCATTAAGTAATAGTTGGGGAATACGGGAAGGTAATACTGTGGGTTCTTGTTGAGAACCATCAAAGTTATCAATAAAGTCTACAGTTTCAGCTTCAATATCTTGCAATAAGGAATGACTGGTTAATGCTTGTAGACGACATTCTGTATAACGCATCGCCGCCGGTGGGTCATTATCAATAGAACCAAAATTACCATGACCATTAATTAAAGGCGATCGCATGGAAAAGTCCTGCGCCATCCGTACCAAAGCATCATATACCGCCGTGTCACCGTGGGGGTGATATTTACCCAAAACTTCCCCCACCACACGGGCGCATTTTCTAAACGGGCGATCGTGCAACAGCCCTAACTCGTGCATAGCATAGAGGATGCGACGATGCACAGGTTTTAGACCATCCCTAGCATCTGGTAGCGCCCGACCGACAATTACGCTCATAGCGTATTCCAGATAAGATTGTGACATCTCTTGTCGTAAATCCGTCGGGATAATCCTCTCCTGTGAGGTTGTCATAACCTGCAAAACTCCAAAAAACGTAGATTTTAGCCTTTGTACTTGACAAAATACAAAATTATGTCAAATTAATCTTGAAAAATTGTCATATTTTCCTACAATTCTAACATATATTGACCCCGTTTGTGGTAAAGACAGTCAAACAAAAAGATCATATCAGAGAAAAGTAAGAATTTAGGAGTCAAGAGTCAGAATAATTATCAAATCATAAATTCACAAATTCAAGATTTTATTAAAAAAATGCAGCTAATAATTGAGGATTCAGAATTAAAAATTCAAGATTGAGGATTGAGGAATAAAATCAGTTTGATGTTTGATAGTCTACGCCACGGTGACAGGTGACAGTTTCAAGAATTGGATAGGAACGATTTTTTCTTTAATTAGGAATTACAGCTATTTTTAGGTAAATAAACCACATTTTGATTTAGGTTTCGCGTCAACAATATAGGGGCGAAGCATTCGGATGATAGTCTTAGGTAAAAACCGATAATTAATTGTCCGAATGCTTCGCCCTTACTGTCGTCTAAAGACATGAAAACTGCTGTAAGTGCAGGTTTTTTCACTTGCCACCTCATAAAAGCTGGCACTTTTTGCAAGCACTTCGGCTTACTTCGACTGCGCCCTTCGACACCGCCCTTCGACACCGCCCTTCGACACCGCCCTTCGACACCGCCCTTCGACACCGCCCTTCGACACCGCTCAGGACAGGCTCAGGACAGGCTCAGGACAGGCTCAGGACAGGCTCAGTACAAGTCGCTCAGTACAAGTCGCTCAGTACAAGTCAAAATAGCTAAAACCCTTTACCTGTAAATTTTTCGGATTTATATGGCTAACGCCACGCTACGCTATCAGCAAACCCTACTTACTTTAAAAGTTTCCAAGAATGAACAGGGAAGAAATTGAAGCTATGTTTGAATTAAGTGATTTAAAACAAACACGATTTGATCAAGAAGCGTTAGAAGAAGGTAGAGAAGAAGGCAGAGAAGAAGGAGAACTTAAAGCTAAATTAGAAACAATTCCTCGCTTGTTAACATTAGATTGAAGTACAGAAAAAATCATAACTGGTTACAGCAAGGAACAGTCAGGCTAGAATTACATTCAGTATTTTGCTATTCCCGCCCATGCTACCAGTCATCTATTCTGACGAATTTCTCGAACACCAAACCGGACGCTACCACCCAGAAAAACCAGAACGTTTAAGTGCTGTTGTCACGGCTCTAAAAACTGCTGACTTTGCCCAAAAAATCCACTGGTTAACCCCCACACCAGTTAAACAGGAGTTAATGTCTTGGATAGAAACCGCCCACACTGCAACATACATTGAAAAACTGAAACATATTGCAACTACTGGTGGTGGTTATTTAGATGGAGATACCCCAGTTTCCCCCCGCAGTTATGATGTAGCTTTATTAGCTGTAAGTGCTTGGTTAGATGGGGTGAATGAGGTTTTAAGTAGAGAAAATCCCGCCTTTGTGTTAGCACGTCCCCCTGGACACCATGCCGAAAGTGATACAGGAATGGGGTTTTGCTTATTTTCTAATGCAGCGATCGCCGCTTTATATGCCTTACAACAACCAGGTATCAACCGTGTCGCCATCTTAGACTGGGATGTACATCACGGAAATGGTACTCAAGCCATAGTAGAAAGTTACCCAGAAATTGTTTATTGTTCTTTACATCAATACCCAGCTTACCCTGGTACGGGAAGAGCTTCCGAACAAGGCTTTTACAAAAATGTTTTAAATTTACCTCTACCCCCTGGCAGTGATATCAGCGTCTATCAACCTTTGTGGCAATACAAAATACTACCGTTTTTAAACAACTTTCAACCAGATTTATTAATTGTTAGTGCTGGTTATGATGCTCTAGAAGCCGATCCTTTAGCAAGTATCTTTTTGCAACCCGAAGATTTTGGTTTATTTACTCAATATTGTTTAGGCGTAACTAGAAAAGTCTTATTTGGTTTAGAAGGAGGTTATGAATTACTATCATTATCAAAATCAGTAATTTCTACACTTCAGGCTTGTTTGTAAGTAGGTAAACAGAAAAAAGCGCACTATGTAACGAAAAGTAAAATATCCAAAAACCTATTCCCTATTCCCTGTTCCCTATTCCCTTGTCATATAGGTTTTTACTAAATCTGGGTTAATTTCCTCAAATCTTTAGCTAGAAAATTTTGTCATGGGGTTTTGAAATAGCTAAAGTTTTGTTAAGATGGTATTGCTAGGAATTAATCACCGAAATTGACTTATCAGGGTGTGAAGAAAGAAATTACACTAAATAACACTAGTAGCCGCTTAAAGTTCAGAAGGTGAACACATGACCACCTACATTTTTTTTGACGAAGCCCTCCGAATGCTGACCAGTGCCTATCTGATCTCAGCAGTCCTGTTAATTGCAGCTTCTGGTATAGGTTTAGCAGTTATTGAAACAATTGAAAAAACAGGAGAACACTAAATTCACACCTTTGGGTGTCTTTCACCAAAGCAAAAGTTTTAATTTTTAATTCGGGTTTAATTCGGGGTTGCTGAAAAAGTCCTTTCGTTAGAGCTAGGAGTCAGGAGTCAGAAGTGGTAGGGGCGAAGCATTAGAGCGACTAATTATCAATTTTTGTCCAAGCCTATTTTCCGAATGCTGATGCTTCCAGCACGCTTCGCGAACGCCCGTACAGGAGTCAGGAGGAGAGTTAAAAACTTTTTTTCATCTCTGGCTACCTACAAAATTGCAAGGTTTCGCAGTGAGCATCAGCCATACGGTTTTTCAGACTCAAGACGCTATAACCTTGCACCTACTGTCTTTCTTATGAGCCTCTAACCTTTGATTTATAAAGATTGAAAACGTACATCCTCCCGAATAGCATCAAAATCTGAGTCAGTTTTTACCCATTCTTTAACTGTCTCAGGACGCAAATTAATTGCTGTTTGCAGATTTGCAATTGCTTGATTAATATTACCTTGTAGAGCATAACTACAAGCTTTGTTGTACCAAGCTTCATGTTTATCAGGTTTAAATTACAGTGCTTTGTCGTAGGATGCGATCGCCTCTTCATACCTACCTAAATTATCTAGGGAAATACCCCGGTTGTTCCAAGCATTATGTTTATCAGGTTTAAATTCCAGTGCTTTGTCGTAGGATGCGATCGCCTCTTCATACCTACCTAAATTATCTAGGGAAATACCCCGGTTGTTCCAAGCATATTGATCATCAGGTTTAAATTCCAGTGCTTTGTCGTAGGATGCGATCGCCTCTTCATAACTTCCTAAATTATGTAGGGAAATACCCCGGTTGTTCCAAGCATTATGTTTATCAGGTTTAAATTCCAGTGCTTTGTCGTAGGATGCGATCGCCTCTTCATACCTACCTAAATTATCTAGGGAATTACCCCGGTTGTTCCAAGCTTCATGATCATCAGGTTTAAATTCCAGTGCTTTGTCGAAAGAAGAAATTGCAGCTTGATAATCTTGTTTAATATTTTGTAAATAACCTAATTCAAAAAACAATTTAGCTTTTTGTTCATTATCTATTTCATCATGTTCAATAATTTCGATAATTTCTAGAATTTTCTGATTGGTTTCTTCAGGAGTTAAATTGACATACTTTTCATAACTGCCTTCCTGAATAATGCGATTTGATTCTTGTTCTAGGGTTGTGGAGTCTAGGGGAAAATTAAATAAACCAGAACGCCAATCAAAAAAATCAGGGGCGCGGTGAATAAAATATTTAATTGCGAACTGTGGTAATAAGAATACAAAACAAATTTTAAATTGATCTCTAAATCTTTCTCGCTGCTGGTTAATGTTAATTAAAATTGGTGGTACACCTTCCCAGCTATAATGATGGGTTTTTCGACTACTCCAACCTGCTAAAGTTTTGGCTTCTTCATATTTATACAATGCAGATTCTAAACCTGTAATGAATAAAATATTGATATAGTTTTTATTAGGTAATTGATCAACTTCTATATATAAATTAGTAACATTTTTATTTAATTTGAGAATTTCTATACTTTTATCACTAATATCTTCTTTAACTTTACTAATTAATTGTTCACCACTAGCAGGAGAACAGCGGACAAATAATAAAGCAAAACCTTCTGTAAACCGCAGTGTCCGCAGAAAGGCTTGATATTCTTCGTCTTGTTCTATGGGTAAATCATTATCCCATTCACTTAGTTTTAGAGGCATAGTTTTAGAGGCATAGTTTTAGAGGCATAGTTTTAGATAAATAAGAATCATAAATATAGGTTGGGTTGAGTAAACCCAACATTTCCAAAACTGCTGTTATTCTGTTGGGTTTCACTTTGTTCTACCCAACCTACAATTTTTTATTCAGGATATAACAGGATATAATTGATTATAGGCATCTTGAAATTCTTTGATCCCTTTAATCAGAGGATGAATATCATACCAAAATTTAGTTTCTCCATCAGGTTCTTGATAACGATATTCTAAAATACAACGATTAAACAATAAACCCCGATATAGTTTATCATTAACTATCTCCTTTGTATGATGAACCTTTGCCAGTGCTTCCCATTCATTAAAGTAAATGGTATTTTTATAGGTATTTCTTAACTCGCTAATTGACCGTTGTAAAGCCTTTTTAGAAATCTGTAAAGTATTGGTGTATTTGAGAGCTTCCTTCATTAATAATAATAAATTTCGCACATGACCACCACTCATTAAACATAAATTTTCTAAAGATTCCCTGTTGTCAAATAAATGCTCAATAGATTTACTAGGGTCTATGGTAGTGAGTCGTTTTTGGAGAACTTCAATAACTTTATTAATTCCTGGTGGATAGGGTTCATTTTTAGGAGTTTGTACCATAATCATTGGTAATACTTGGGGAGTACCATATATATCTACTAATGAAGATGATCTGTCAGAATAAATTAAAGAAATTGGTACTGTATAAACTAAATGACAATCTAAAGCTTTCAGTTGTTCATTGCGATCTATAAAAATTTGATCATGGTTGCTGCGGTCTTGTCCTTGGATAACAGGAACAATTCTATCTAAATTATCAGCAATTAAAACTAATTTGTCATATCCTGAAGGTAGATTTTTTTTGACATCTTGAATAAATTCATTTAATGCCTGAGTTAAAGTAGTCGTATGGGGATTAATTAAATCGCGAATTTTGCGGCGTTCATTGGGTTCACTGCGGATTTTTGTAGTGATTTTGGCAAGTTGTGAAACCTGTGCTTCAATTGATAATTCATCTAGGAAAATTTCTGTTTGTAAGAAATCTTTTAAATCCTCAAATCGTCCTTTTAACCAATTTAATATAGCTGGTGAATTAGTTTGATCTTTAAATGCTGCTAAAATATTGCGAGTGCAAGCTAAAAGAATATCTGTATATTGAACATCCTCTGGATCAATATCTTTTTCATCTGCCGGAAAATAGACGACAAAAAACCCTTCTTCATCTAAAAATTGTTGTAGTCTTAATAATTCTGTAGATTTTCCTGCACCACGATGACCTGCATACAGTTGACAGGTATTTCTATCAGAATATAAAATTTCCTTTCCTAATGCTTCCAATATATCCCCATCTCCCCGCACTTCCTGACAGTCAACATAAGCAGGATCTCCCGCAGGTAAAGGTTGAAAGGGATCAAAAGCGTTATATAGCTGTTTAAGAAAGTTAAAATCTGATGTCATTTTAGTAGAAAATCTCAACAATTGGCGGTATTTTAACACGAAAATACTGAGATTCATATTTTGAATTACAGCTATTTTCAGGTAAATAAACCACATTTTGATTTAGGGTTTGCTGAATAAACCTAAAACCTTGATATATCAAAGGTTAGAGGCTGATAAACACAGAAATTAGTGCAAGGGTTTTGAAGGGTATACCGGAAAAAGTGTGCATTTTTGGGGATTTCAAGAGATGGCAAAGAAATTTTCAAATCTCCTCCTGACTCCTGTACGGGCGTTCGCGAAGCGTGCTGGAAGCATCAGCATTCGGAAAATAGGCTTGGACAAAAATTGATAATTAGTCGCCCTAATGCTTCGCCCCTACCACTTCTGACTCCTGACTCCTATGCCCTCACGGAAAGACTTTCTCAGCAACCCCTATTTAGGTTTCGCCTCAACAATGTAGGGAGTGTCAATTCTGTCCTCAAAGATTGTAGGATTTGGTAATTAACTTTTATTAATGATCAGTATGTCTGTTTCGGCTACTTTATCCCAATTGGTTGAAGTTCTATCAGCCCATCCTGTAAATTTATCTGCATCTGCATTAGCTGAAGTAAGCAAGGGTATCCAAACAGACACCAGGATTTTACAACCGGGTGAAGTGTTTTTAGCTTTACGTGGTGAAAAATTCGATGGACACAAGTTTGTACAAATGGCGATCGCCAAGGGTGCAATTGCCGCCATTGTAGAGTATACTGATGAAAACCCTGACATACCTGTATTACAAGTTCCCAACACCCTGAAGGCATATCAGCAAATTGCTAGATGGTGGCGGGATTCTTTTACTATTCCTGTCATTGGGGTAACAGGTTCAGTAGGTAAAACCACAACCAAGGAACTGATCGCCGCAGTTTTAGGAACTAGAGGACAAGTACACAAAACCTATGGAAATTTCAACAATGAAATAGGTGTTCCTAAAACGCTGTTAGAAATGGGTGCAGAACATGATTTTGCAGTCATAGAAATGGCCATGCGAGGAAGGGGACAAATTGCGGAATTAACACAAATAGCTAGTCCAAATATCGGTGTTATTACTAATGTGGGAACAGCACATATTGAGCTACTAGGTTCAGAACAAGCGATCGCAGAAGCCAAATGTGAGTTATTAGCAGAAATGTCTGATGCTAGTGTAGCAATTCTCAATTATGATAGTCCCCTATTAATGGAGATAGCAAAGAAATTTTGGCAGGGAAAAGTGATTAGTTATGGTTTTTCCGGTGGAGATATTCAAGGGAAATTAGTTGACAATGAAACTATAGAAGTAGCAGGAATGGATTTACCATTACCCTTACCAGGTCGTCATAATGCCACTAATTTTTTAGCAGCATTAGCAGTAGCTAAGGTATTAGAAATTGATTGGCAAACCCTAAAAAAAGGGGTAATTGTGAATATGCCAGGAGGGCGATCGCAAAGGTTTACATTACCTAATGATATTGTAATTTTAGATGAAACTTATAACGCCGCCCCAGAAGCGATGTTAGCAGCTTTGCAGTTATTAGCAGATACACCAGGAAAGCGGAAAATTGCCGTATTAGGAGCAATGAAGGAGTTAGGAGACAGATCCCCACAATTACATCAACAAGTTGGGGAAATGGTGCAGAAATTGAATTTAGATGGGTTATTGATTTTAGTTAATAGCCAAGATGCAGAAATTATTGCTGATAGTGCAAAAGGAATTCCTTGTGAATGTTTTGCTACTCATAGTGATTTAGTAACCAGATTAAATACTTATGTAAAGGAGGGCGATCGCTTATTATTTAAAGCTGCCCATTCCGTAGGATTAGATCAGGTTGTTAATCAGTTTCGATTGTCAATTGATAATTGATAATTTGCAATGAGTCAGGAGTCAGGAGTCAGGAGTCAGGAGTCAGAAGGAAGAATTAGAAGCATCTGACAATTACTTCTCCTGACCTGAAAGTGAGAAGATTGGGAAATAGGAAATTGTTTCTTTTTTTCTTTTTTTCTCATAGAAAGGAGAGATTGTAAACCTGGAAGTAAACAGTGAATTAAACAATTGTCGTAAGGATTCAGGATACAGAATACAGAATTAATAAGAGTTTTCGATTGATTCTTGATAATTAATGAAAAAACTTTCTCCTGTAAATTCTGGCTACAAACAAATATTGTTCCTCCTGACTCCTGACTCCTGACTCCTGACTCCTGACTCCTGACTCCTGACTCCTGACTCCTGACTCCTGCTGTAAAGTATAAATTATTAATTATGTATTATAAATCCTGAATTATCAATTATGGCTGTTGCGACACTCCATGTAAATCCCGTCATAGGTAACGATGCTAATACAGGTTCTCGGTTAAGTCCGTTAAAAAGTATCACCCGTGCCTTAAAAGCCACCAGAACCCCAGGAATTATTCAGTTAGCACCAGGAACGTATAGCACTTCTAACGGAGAGGTGTTTCCGCTGATTATTCCTGGGGAAATGCTCATAGTAGGTAACGAATCTAACAAAGGTCAGGGAATTATTATTTCTGGCAGTGGCCAGTATCAAAGTCCTACCTTTGGTTGGCAAGATATCACATTGCTGTTGTTAGGTAATGCCAGTTTGTTAGGGGTAACAGTGATCAATCCTGTTTCTAAGGGTACTGGGATTTGGATTGAATCAACAGCACCGACTTTAGCTAATAATACATTCAGTAAATGTGGACGGGAAGGGATATTTGCAACTGGTAAGGCTAAACCCGCCATTTTAGATAATGTATTTATTCAAAATGCTGCCAGTGGTTTAATGATGGCACGTTATAGCAAAGGGGAAGTGTTGCGGAATGTATTTGAAAATAACCCTGTAGGGATAGCTATTAGCGATTTTGCCGCCCCTCTAGTGGCCAATAACAAACTTGCCAATAACTCGATAGGTATAGCCCTTTCTCGTGATGCTAGTCCGGTATTACGACGAAATTTGATTTGCCAAAATACCCAAGGTGGTTTATTGGTAAATGGTAATGCTGTTCCTGAGTTGGGTAAACCCGAAGATCCGGCTGATAATATTTTTCGTGATCACAAAAATTTTGATATTCAAAATATATCATCTCAAAAAGTGATTTCTGTAGGCAATCAGTTAAATCCTGCCCAAGTTCAGGGAGTAGTAAAATTTCTCGCTGCTACAGCCGATACTCCTAGTCAAGTTATTAGTACCAGTTTTTCAGACTTAGATGGACATTGGGCAGCGGCGTTTGTAGAAGCTTTGGTGAATAAAGGTTTTATTAGTGGTTTCCCTGATGGCACATTTCGACCTGCTACACCTATTACCCGCGCTCAATATGCTGCCTTAATTACTAAGACTTTTCAACTACCTGCTAGTAATAACCTGAATAGATTTAAAGATGTCAGAACTGATTTTTGGGCAGCTTCAGCTATTGCTAGTGCGGCTGATGCCGGTTTTTTGAGTGGCTTTCCCGATGGTACTTTTAGACCAGGACAAAATTTAACCAAAGTACAGGCGATAGTATCAATTGTTAATGGTTTAAAATTTACAGGCAGTAATCCTAACGGGTTAAATGTGTATAGCGATCGCGCCCAAATTCCTAGTTATGCTACAAATGCAGTCACAGTTGCTACTCAAAAACTGCTAATAGTCAATTATCCCCAAATAGAACTATTAGAACCACTCAGAGAAATTACTCGTGCAGAGGTAGCAGCATTAATTTATCAAGCTTTAGTTTCCAGAGGTGAGGCACAAGTTATTTCTTCTCCCTACATTGTCAAACCAGATACAGAAATTCCCTCATTTTCTGATTTGGTAGGACATTGGGCAGAAGCATATATTCGGGCGTTGGTGAGTATGAATTTAACTCAAGGTTTTGCTGATGGTAGTTATCAACCAGATAAAGCCATGACTCGCGCCCAATATGCGGCTTTAATAGCCGCTGCTTTTAACCCTACACCCAAACGTCAAGGAATAGAATTTATAGATGTTCCCGCTGATTTTTGGGCAGCTAAAGCCATTCACATAGCTGCTAGAGGTGGTTTTGTCGGTGGGTTTAGCGATCGCACTTTTCGCCCAGATCAAAATGTGCAAAGAATACAGGTGTTAGTTTCCCTAGTCAACGGACTCGGACTACCACCAGCTAACAATGCTAATAACAATTTATTAACTGCCTACACTGATATAAAATCAGTACCTGAATATGCCAGAACCGCGATCGCAACCGCCAACCAACACAAAATTATTGTTAATTATCCAGATCCCAAACTTCTTGCACCTACCAGACAAGCCACACGGGCTGAAGTTGCAGCTATGATTTATCAGGCATTAGTGGCAATTAAACGGGTTAAAGGTATTTAGTTATTAGTAACAGGGAATAGGAACAGGATAAAATTCCTCAACTCTTGCTGTCTTGCTTGTTGCCTTGTTATAAAGAAAAGTTTTAACACTCACCAACTTAGTGTAATGCCTAGCTTAAAAATTTCTCAGACTGGATTGCAAATTACTAAACAAGCTCGTAAAGAAAAAGGTTGGACAATTGATAATCCGCTTTGGTTAGAACAAACCAGTCAAATTATTGAACCTAATTGTAACTGGGAAAATGCCGAAGTATTTGCAGCAGGGGTATCTTTAGCGACATGGAAACGCTTCCTTAAAGGTGATGCCATTGATGCCTCAGTATTTAAAGCATTTTGTCAGGTTTTGGGTTTAAATTGGCAAGACTTAGTGGAACGTCCTCTCAATTCTTCCATAGCTAATACAACCCAAATCCCCTATATTCCCTTATTCTTTGGCAGACGTTACGAACTAGCGACACTTAGCCAAGCAATAGAACAAAGAACACCCCTGATTGTCATCACAGGAATAGGAGGTATTGGGAAAACAGCTTTAGCTGTAAAATTAGCAGAAAATAGGCGATCGCATTTTCAAAAAACTCTGTGGTTTTCCTTTCACCACAACCCACCAGCAACAGATAAACCACCAGATTTAGCACCGCAAACCCTACTAATTTTTGATGGTTGGGATGCAATTTTAGGGGGTAACCGCGGGGGACAATATCGTGCAGGATATGAACTATATGCAGACTTTCTCCGCAGTGTTGTCCAAACGTCTCATGATAGTTGTGTGATGATCACTAGCCGCGAACAACCAGAGGGACTAAATCTTTTAAGTGCTGCGGGTGCGGTGATTTTTCCCCTGAGTGGACTTATGGAAGGTGCAATTGAACTTTTGCAGCATCATCAACTTACCTTTGATGCTCAACAGTGGATTACTCTAGTTAATCAATATGGTGGTAATCCCTTATTTCTGAATATGGCCGCCAATTTCATCCATGAATTATTTGCTGGAGATGTGGGAGAGTTTCTTGCTTCTGGAACATTAGTCTCTGGTGAATTTGCTCCCCTGGTAACACGATGGCTAGAACAAATTTCTCCTTTAGAAAAAATGATTATGGAGTTTTTAGCCACTAAATTACAAGGATTCACTCGTCAAGAAATACTCTTAAACCTCAAAAATAATGCTGCTAATGGCGATATTTTAGCAGCACTCTTATCTTTAAAACGACGAGCGTTGATAGAAACAATCAAAAATGAAGCAATGGAAAGATTTTATCTACAACCCGTGATTCTTAAATGCGTACAGCGATTATTTAATTGTTAATCAAACGACAACTCAATAATTGAGATTTTGGATAAGTTTTCTGTAGCTGAGATTGTCGTTTTAAATTTGGGCGACCGTAGGTGGATAACTGGCTAATTACTGATGGTTGCGGTGGAAGTGAGAATTTTTCTTGGCTCAAATCATCAAATAAAATTACTGTATGTAATTGGGAAGTTTGATATTTTTGAGCGTAGGTTTGTGCTACTTTCTGCCATTGTTCAGGAGGACAGTAACTTTTATCAATAAGTAAAATTGCACGTGGAGAAATTTGTGCGATCGCCACTCCCGCAATCAAAAATAATCCCCAACCCCATCCTAAAATTTTGAACAAAGAACGATTCATACATTTACAAATTATTCACAAGTTGGTGTAATTCTTCTCTGAAGAAATCAGATCCCCGACTTCTGTCCATTAGTCATAATTTATTGGACTTATCAAAAGAAGAAGTCGGGGATCGACCTTATTGATTAAACTACCTGAATCCTTACAAGTTGGTTTGCAACAGTTCGGTGAATAGTGTTTGTAGTTTTTGCGGATCGCTGGATTTCACAGTAGTTTCTCGCAACTTCGCAATTTCTTGTAATTCATTTTGATTAACTTCTCCATAACCGATGGGATAGAAACGCACACCACTATATTTGAGAACATTGGCGATTTCGTTAAACCGTAATCCTGTATTCACTTCACCATCACTCAGCAGTAGCAAATAAAATCTTCCATTAGGATCAGTTTTTTGACGTTCCATTAGTTCTGATAAACCGACTATCATCCCGTCATACATAGCGGTTCCTCCATCAGCGATGAGGGAATCAGCGGCCGCTAACAAACGTTTGTGTTGTTGTGTATTAAAAGGAGCAAGGGGAAGTATTTGTTGAGGGCGATCGCTAAATGCAACTAGTCCCACATAGTTACCAGGATTAATTGACTGTGCAGCAATTCGCAGACTGTTTTTGACAGCTTGTAGGCGATCGCCTTCCATTGAACCACTGGTATCAATAACCATCATCAAGTTAACTGTCCGTCCGCCGTCTTTACGCTGTTTCCAATAAGACTGCGCCGCTTTCAGAACTGCACCATTAGGAATGGGTGGTAAAACCCGACTTTTGAACTGTTCATCCGCATTAAAGCCTTGTGCTTTGGCTAACTGCTGCATTTCTGGAGATAAAGCAAATTCACTAAATCGCCGTAAACCTTCATTTTGGGACGCAGTATTCCAATTAAACCCCACCAAAGGATTATCATTAGCTACTCCAAAGGGGATAAACACCACATCTTCAAATCCTGGCAGTTTCTTCAAAGTTTGGTAACTTTGATATTGTAGAGGAAACGCTTGTAGTTTTTGGTTGTCGCGGATAAAAATATCTTTCAATTCAAGAGTTGTCAGCGTTGTAATTAACACCTGATTTTGAAATTTATCAAATACCGAATTTACCTGTGGTGATTGTAATTCAGAGGTAGTGAGAGGTTTACCATCTTGATCATGTCCTGCACTCCGCCAAAATAAAGTGTACAGTAAATTTAAAGATGTACTGCTACTGTAAGGATTGGGATAGCCAACAGTGATTTTACCCGATAAAATGGCATCTAGTAGTTTTTCAAAGGTGACATCACCGTTTTTTGCTAGTTCTTGATTAGCTTTCCCATCCACCACAAAACCAACAAAGTCAGATACTAATTTGGGAGTAATAATTGAAGTTGTGACTCCTTCAGATGCCAAAAGTTTTAACAATAGCTGATTAGAAGGAGAAAACCCAGCCGGACTTGCTTTTTTAGCCGCTAAAATTCTTGTGGCAGTACCAGAGGGAATATTGCGAATTCCTACCTGAAGAATTTGCCCAGAACTATTAGTAATTTTTTTGGCATTAAAGGCTTCTGCAACATCCACCAGCCAACGTTCATCTTGCTTTTGGGCATTGGATTTTTCCGCCGAACCAAAAATTTCAACATAAGCAATATTACTATCAGTTGATGGCTTGGCACCATAGAGAGGAAAATCTTCCAGATTTGGTAAAGGTTCTGCTAATTTTTTAATACTGTAACTTTGGGCAACTGCATCAGAAATTGTAGCTTTTTCGATGCTAATTTGAGGTAATAAAGATTCTTGTACAACCCGGTAAGCACTGTCAAAAGAATCTACTTCAGGGGTGGTAAAGAACAATATTGATGCGCTAATTACAGACATCCACAAAAACAAGACAAAGATGTGTTTTCGGAGTTTTCTAACAATTTTCATAGCTATTTTTAGATGATAGAATTTTAACACGCAAAGATGAGAATATGTTTAGTGGAGGGCGGTTTTATTTGCTGTAATTATCAATTGCAAAGTTTTGGGAAGATTGATATTAGGATGAGTATGATTGAGGTGGGAGAGTAGGATTTGATCCTGTAATTGTTGTAATTCGTCGTGTGTTTGTTGGAGGCGATCGCAACTAACTTGTAACTGTTCCTTTGCTAAGGGACGATAGGTGGAAGATTGCACTTGATTAACTGTTACTAAAGCGAAAACTACCTGCTGCGTCAGAGAGATTACGGTATACAAAGCCTCTAATAATTCGGGAATTAAACTAGGTTCTATTTGAGCAATTTGAGTAGCGAATTGTTGAGTTGCTTCTGCCCATTGATAAGCTTGTCGCCAAGTTGTTTGAGAACTTTTATCTATCTGGGTTTCAAGTTTTTTCAAATGCGCCAGAAAAGTCTCGCGTTCTAATAGATTGTGTGTTGATTTTGGCAAAGATTGGTTCACATTCCAACACCAAAACGCTATCATTCCTAATGCGATCGCACCACCAACACCAATCACTAACCGAGTCGTTCCCAATATCACCACAAAGCCAACGTATCCGATAATTGCCCCAGCTACAAGCCAGTAAGTTTGCTGGTAGCGCGTCACATTCAATAAATATCCAGAAATAATGCGATTCATCTTACCCCTGCATTTAAAAACTCTCATTCTCTCTGCGTCTTTGGGACTCTGCGTGAGATAAATCATCTCCCAAATACGGAACATATTCAGAATTATTTACCAATTTCAATTTGCTGTTTTTGACCATCCAACAAACAACTAATAATTGATTAGCCATTAATAAGCGCCAAGGATGACATAATTTCGCTACGGTACGTAAGCTTTTTGGTACTTTTGCGTAATTCCATTTAAAATATCTGTATTATTTGCTTAATTATTTGCTTAATTATTTGGTTATCGTCCTGAGTTTATGGCTTATTGCATCAATCCCGATTGTTCACGGCGCAAAAATCCTGATAATTGTGCGGTATGTCAAAACTGTCAAACGCCGCTGATACTACAAAATCGCTATTTAATTAAACATCCCCTGGAAGCTGAACAAGATAACTATACAAGGTATACAGAAGTATTTGAAATTCAAGATTTAGTTAACCCAGAAAAGCCGAAAGTTCTTAAATCTCTCAAAGAAGTCTCACCAGAACTAGAGCGACTCTTTGAGCAAGAAGCATCAATTCTGATCAGTTTACGACATCCTGGTTTACCTGTTGGTGAAGTGATATTTCCGCTTGTTTTAAATACAAATCGCCAATTACGCTGTTTTGTCATGGAGAAAATACCAGGACAAGATTTACAAATTTGGCTATCTAAAAATAAATATTTAACATCTTATAAAATAGCATTAAATTGGCTGAACCAAATAACGGAGATTTTGCAATTTGTTCATGAGCAGAAGTTATTCCATCGCGATATTAAACCTGCAAATATTATGCTTCGTCCTGATGGCAAATTAGTGTTAATTGATTTTGGGACTGCACGGAAATTAACCCAAACTATTGTTAACGGTAAGCGTCTTACAGTTATTCATTCCATTGGTTACACTGCTCCCGAACAACGTGACGGTCACGCTGTTTTACAATCAGATTTTTATGCCTTGGGTCGGACTTTGATTTATTTACTAACAGGTATTGACCCCGCAGGCGATAACTATGAAGATTTACTTAATTGGTCTAAATATATCAAAGATCCAAAAACTCCGAAAAAATTAATTACCCTAATTCAAACGATGACCGTTGCTGACTGTAAGCAACGCCCAAAAAACACGCAAGTTATTCTTGAGCAAATCGCGCAGATTGAAAAACATCCCCACCTGCAATGGCAAAAATTATTATTAACAACAACTTGTGGTGTTTTGCTGCTAATTGGTGGTAAACAAATATATCAAGAAATTGCCATCCCTCGCACTTGTGACCAAACACTAGACGATCATCTCAGTTGCGGCGAAGAAAGTCTGATTCCTAGTAGTTTTTGGGGAAATGGTCAGCCTCCACCAGCCAAACAATTAGCTATTGAAAAATATCGCCAGCAAAATTTTGCGAAGGCTGTGAATTTATTTGAAGCCGCTTTCAATCAAGAAGCAGATGCAGAAACTTTAATCTACCTCAATAATGCCAAAATTCAAATCCAATTCCCAGCCAATAAGATTTATACAATTGCCGTTGCAGTTTCCCTAGAACGTTCTACTGCTATGGGTCTACAAATACTCAGGGGTGCGGCTCAAGCTCAAACTGAGGCACTAGAAAAAGGTCAGCCTCTGCGAATTATCATTGCTGATGATAGTAATCGTCCAAATGCTCAAGGTACAATCGTCAATACTGCCCTCAAAGTTGCCGAGCGTTTGGTAAAGTATCGTGATTTACTAGCTGTTGTTGGTCACTATACCAGCGACACCACTAACCTAACCTTGCCTATTTATAGCCGAGAAAAATTAGTGTTAGTTTCTCCTACTGCAACCTCCCATAATCTCAAAGGGCCCTTTTTTTTCCGGACGGTCTCTGGTACTGCCGTTGCCGGACCAAGAATGGCAACTTATGTATTTTCCGAACTAAAACAACGCAAAGCAGCAGTTTTTTATAGTGAAGGTAGTGAGTATGCTGAATCTCTAGCCAATCAGTTCCGAGCATCAGCAAGGTCGTTATCTGGTCATGTGATTGACCACCAACCAGCTTTTAATCTCGCCAGCAATAAATTTAATGCCAAGACAGCATTAAATCAAGCGCAAAGCCAAGGAGCAACGGCAATTGTCCTGATTCCTGATGCTGGTGTGGGATTGCGTGATAGCATTCAAGAAGCCTTAGAGGTCATTCAATCAAACGTCAACCAATCTTGGATAATTGCAGGTAATAGTCTCTACAATCCTGATTTATTAACATCAGATCAGATTACATCTTCACCAGGAATTAAACGCACAGTTTGGGCAATACCTTGGCATCCCATGAACGAAATTAACTCCGCGTTTGCAGAGCAAGCTCAAACTTTGTGGAAAATCAATAATTTCCCCACCAACACAGAGATTACTTGGCGCAGTGTCAATAGCTATGATGCTGTGTTGGTATTAAGTAAAGCTTTAGAGCAAAACCCTACACGGAAGGGTATTCAGCAAGTGTTGTCTAGCTCCAACTTTTCCGTTGCAGGTGCGACTGGAGTGGTGCGTTTTGTTGGCAGCGAACCCAACAATGGGAAAATCACAATGGTGAAACTACAACCTAATTGTCATTCCAGTGGTTTTGTATTTATACCCACTGGAATTAAGCAAAGACACTCTTGCTCCCTTTAATTATTTTTCCCTATTCCCTATTCCCAGCATTTAATGGTAATTTTGTCCAGAGGTTAAGTTCTACTATATCATTTTGCATAATAGCGATTGACAAGTAGAATAAAAGACACTAACTAACAAATTTGCGGCTTGTGGAAAAAATTCATGTAGCTAAAAAGACGTTAGGCTAGATGCGATGGGTGAAATATTTATACCTATTGCCTGGAAATAACAACCCATGCTAACAACAACACCAAACACCAGCGGCGAATTAGCCACCAACTTATTAGTCCATTATAGTTTTGACCTGAATGGGTATGATGCCAGTGAGTTAATTAACCATTGGCGAAAAGACTACCCGCTTAATTGGCTACATTTAGCAGTTATTGAAGCTCTGTATCAAGGACGCTATAAAGCGATATCAGTACAACAAATATTAACTTTTTGGCAAAGGCGTGGGCAGGTGTCTCATCATTTCAACATGGAATTTGAACGGATGATTTGTAGCAAATTTCCAGAAAGTCTCACCAAAACATCTGCACCCATTTTACCAGCCATACCACAAGCAACGCCAATGCACCCAGCCAAGACAACTCAAAAATTACCTGCTCAGCCTAGTAATTATTACATGGAGAGTCACACTGCATCAGAATATGTAGCAGATCAAGAACAACAAGTTAGAGCGTTAACAACCCCCTCGTTTAAAGTTGCTATGGATACCAGCAAGAGACAGTTAGCCGCATCTGTGAGTCAAAAGCTCATGACTCAGGGAAGTTTATCAACACCTAAGGAACTACCCCAATTAATGCCAGCAAATGCCAATAATCCCCCAATTGGACAATTTACTCCTCAAAGGAGCGATCGCTCTGATTCCTTTACATCTAAACTCAAAGCTATGACTAGCGAACAGCCAGAATTTGCTATTTAGGGGACTGGTGATTGGTGACTGGTGATTGGTGATTGGTGACTGGGGAAGATTAATAACCCAATGCCCAATGCCCCATGCCCAATTAATTAAAATGCTGGATAATTCCTCTCAAACCCATGCTACTCAAGGTTTGAACCATTTGATTAGCACTATCTTGACTGCTAAAAACGCCCACTTGCATGACTCTGCGACCTTGTAAGACTCTAGAAAAAGCATCAGGAACTATTGAACGCACTAATTCCTGTTGTGAGTCACTGATAATTGGCACTAAAACCCGATAACGTACACCCGGACGAGTATTTGTATAGCTTCTGGGTGCTGTGGCTATTCTAGAATTACTAATAGTTTTTGGGTTATCGGGTTGTTGATTTCTCATAAGTTGAGGTGCAATAAACTCAATAACCCCTGGTTCAACCTGCACATAATTTAATTCCGATGTGTTTTGGGAATCATTTCTGGGCAAAGAACCCTGTCCATTAACATTGGTAGTTGGTAGCTGTGGTAATTGACTATTTGGGCGTGTATTTCCCCTACTCGATAAAATCACGCCAGATGGGTTAAATTTTTGGGGAATGTTGGCAGCAGCAAAAACTATTTCTGGTTCTGTAGCTATTTCCTCCACAGGTACAGAAGTAAGTGGAGAATTTCTGACGATTGGTGCTGTTGTGCCGCTAGTATCTACATTGCCGCTAATGCGATTTTTATTGAGGTTATTGCCAGCAGCATAAACTACTTGTTTAGCAGCTTTGGCGTTAATATCATAACGACGATTATTTCTAAATTCATTACCACCCGGTTCTCTGCTATTACCTAAATCTGGTGTAGCTTGGGCAATGACTACTAAACCATCTTCTTGACTGCCTTGAATGAGATTATTCCGCAAAACTGGGCTAGTATTGGCTTGAACTACAATCCCTGATCTATTGTCTAAAATCTGATTACCAACCACTACGGGAGCCGCATTTTGGGCAATGTTAATCCCAAAACCGGTACTTTGAAAGAGATTTTCCCTAATTTCAGGACGGGCATCACCAGAAATTGTAATTCCATTAGCACCATTACCCTGAAAATAATTTTTGCGAATGCTGGGAGTAGCATTACCAGTGATGGAAATTCCATCTTGGGTATTGCTGGTAAAGGTGTTTTCCTCAACTACCGTATTAGCAAATTCAATCCATAAACCATAACCACGGCTGTTAGAGTTGGTGACAGTAACACCGCTTAAACTGGCTTGATTTGCACCTACAATGGCTACGTTTTGACGGCCAAAGCTGCGACTGAGATAGTCACCACCACCAACAATATTTACTCCTTTGCCTTTTTTACCAATATTTCCCTGAATAGCTACACCTGGTTTGATGATTAAGGGAAATACTTCTCCTGTGTTGGCGCTGTATGTACCAGTAGCCAGCATAATCACAGTATTTGATTGTGCTAGTTGCAAAGCTTGAGTAATTGTCCCAAAAGGAGCGTTTCGACTACCATTCCCATTTTGGTCATTGCCGATACTGGGGTTGACAAACAGCAGGTTAACTTGAGAAATTGTACTCTCATCGTTAAATTTCTGTTCTGATCTGATGGTAATCTGAGCAATGGCGCTGCTAAAATTTGTGTCTAAAAGTGCTATACTTCCTATTCCTAAAGCAACGCTCACACTTAATATTGAGGTGGGCAGAACTGAAGGTTTAAGTAGGTAGGAGCAAATCCGCTTTTGTAAAGGGATATTTGGTAGACGCTTATGAAACTCTTGAAGGGGAGGCATAAACTTTATATAACTCCTGAAAAACACACAAATGATTTTTATCCGCTCAACCAGTCTTGTCCATAATATTCTTATTTTTCACCCAGTGCCTGTTTTTGATCCGGGTAAATTTAGTCAATTTTTCACAAAAAACCGCAAAGATGCAGATATTATTTAAGAGGCTGGATGTTTCTGTGAGACTACAAGCAAGGTTATTTTAATGGTCGAAGCCCACAGCCAAACACAACAAATACAACAAGTGGTTTATCGCATTTTAGACGCAAATTTGGATCGCGCCCGCGAAGGGTTGCGAATTATTGAGGAATGGTGTCGTTTTGGTTTAAATGATGCCCAGTTAGCTGAAGACTGTAAGCACCTCCGTCAAGAGGTCTCTAAGTGGCATACTGCACAAATCAGGGCAGCACGAGATACGCCAGGTGATATTGGTACTGATTTAACCCATCCCCAAGAAGAACAACGAAGTTCAATTACATCTTTGTTACAAGCTAATTTTTGCCGTATCCAAGAAGCTTTGCGGGTTTTGGAAGAATATGGCAAGCTTCATGATGCCGAAATGGGGAAAACTTTTAAGCAAATGCGCTATCAGGTTTACACCCTGGAAAGCACTTTGATGGGTTATCAACGTCATCAGTTACTTTGGCGATCGCGTCTGTATCTGGTAACATCCCCGGTAGATAATTTGTTGGAAACTGTGGAAGCCTGTCTCAAAGGCGGGTTAACTTTGCTACAGTATCGAGAAAAATCTGCTGATGATGTGATTCGTTTAGATAGAGCTAGAAAACTACGGCAGCTATGTCACGATTATGGCGCTTTGTTTATCATTAATGACCGTATAGATTTGGCTTTGGCTGTAGATGCAGATGGGGTACATTTGGGACAACAAGATCTACCTATTGCTGTAGCCCGTCAGTTGTTGGGTCCCCAGCGGTTGATCGGTCGCTCTACCACAAATCAAAAAGAAATGCAAGGGGCAATTGCTGAAGGTGCGGATTATATTGGTGTGGGTCCTGTATATGAAACACCGACTAAAGCAGGTAAAGCCGCAGCAGGTTTAGATTATGTGAGGTATGCGGCTAAAAATTGTCAAATTCCTTGGTTTGCTATTGGGGGTATAGATGCCAGTAATATTAATGATGTCATGGATGCGGGAGCGCAACGGGTAGCTGTGGTGCGATCGCTCATGCAAGCTGAACAACCTACTTTAGTCACACAATATTTTATTTCTCAGCTTTATAGGAAGTAGGGGACTGGGGACTGGGGACTGGTGACTGGGAAGATGAATAACGTAATTACCAATTACGAATTATGTCTAATCAAATTAGTTTACAAGTGAACGGGGAAACACGCAGTTGTTTATCCCCAACGCTTTTACCAGAATTACTTCAGCAGTTGGGTTTTAATCCCCGCTTGGTAGCGGTGGAGTATAATGGTGAAATTTTACACCGTCAGTTTTGGACAGAAACTCAAATTAAAGATGGCGATCGCCTAGAAGTTGTTACCATCGTCGGTGGAGGATAGAAGAGGTTACAGGTGACAGGTGACAGGTGACAGCAAAGAGGCAGGGGAGATGGGGAGATGGAGAGGAAAAGATTTTTCCCAGTCACCAGTCACCAGTCACCAGTCACCAGTCACCAATTACCAATTACCAATTACCAATTACCTAATTTAATAGACAAGAATAACGAGATTCAGGATTATATAACCAGCGGTGATAGGTTTTGCGTTTGGCTAATTCTTGTCCTTGACGACCGAGTTTTTCCCGCAGTTGTTGGTCTTGACATAATCTTTTGAAAGCTTGTAAAACTTCATAACCAGAATTGGGATCTACCAACAGGCCATTTTCTTCATGGTGGACTGCATCCAAAATACTCCCTAAGCGAGAGGCGATTACAGGTTTACCAAAGTATCCTGCTTCTAAATGGACTATTTCAAAATTATCAAAATTATCAAAATTATCTATGTTTCTGGCTTTGTCTTCCTGTAAATTTAGCATGGCGAAAATGTCACAGGCTGCATAATAACTGGCTAATTCCCGTTCTGGTACATTCCCAGCAAAATGCACTCTTTTATTCACCCGCAAACGCTGACATTGGGATTTTAGTTGTTGTTCACAAAGTCCTATTCCGCAAATTATGTAATGAACATCTACGCCAATAGTTAATAGTAAAGGAATGTTATCTATTACTTTGTCAAAGTTTTTATTTTTAATTAATTTACCGACAGAAAGAATGACAATTGCTGTTTCAGAAATGTTGTAAGTTTGACGTAAGCGGATACGTAAATCATCCAGATGACTGAGATTGCTAGGAGTACCAAACTTTTCTAGTCTTACTATTGGGTTAATGACATGAGTAGGAGTATCTAAGCGAAAAATATTTCTTAAAGTTTCTCTAATATAAGAATTGTTACAAACAATTCCTTCGGCTCTTTTGAGGGTAATTTTCAATAAAAATCGCCATAAAGGATGACGGGAAATATCAACCAAATCATTACCGTGGAGGTAGATAAAAAAGCGAATCGGTAAGATATAACTGAGTAATAACAAAGCTGGAAAATCGTAGCCGTGACACCATTCGATGTAACGGTAATGATAGCGAAAATATAATCTTATGGCTAGTAATAATGAGCAAACAAAGTTAAAAAAATTGAATAATGGCTTGATTATAATGCTCAAAAAATTACCACCAAATAAACTCAGCCAAAGACTCAAGTTAGTCCAACGATAAACAGGAAACTGTTGTGATGTATCAAATATTTTATCTCCACAGCAACCAGCAGCCAGTACAATTACTCTGTCTGGATCTTGTAAACAACGATTATAAATATATTCTCCAATGACAGCTTCTTGGGGATGAAAGATGCGGGAGATAACTAAAATATCTGGACAAGCAGTTTTCTCCCTAATTTGTGTTCCTAGTTGTGAAATATGTTCCATAATTCAGGTTGATAAATAAGCTGCAAATTTTTAAACTACAGTAGGGAACTTTTAACAGGGAACAGGGTTAAAAGCATCTAATTAATAATGTATTTAAACTTTAAGAAGTATGAAAATAGTCTCATCAATCTGTAAAGTAAACTTGATCGTGTTTAGAGATTGATTGGGAGCATTCCAAATGTGTAAATTTATTTTTATCTAGGGAAATAAAATGCTCCAAGACTTGATATGATTGAACTGCAAAGGAGACAAAGGTAAGAGATTGTGAGAGATTGTGAGAGATTGTGAGAGATTTTTTAGTGTTGCTGCGTTCATTTGGTCAAAACTGGGATGCTCCTGATTGATTTTGCAAATTGTAGCTACAAAACTTGGTTCAATATATTCATGCCATAATTTTTAATCAATATTGATTATCCCCATTTGCTCAAAAATTGGTATCAAACATTTGTTTCTTGTCTACCAATTTCTTACCAAAGGAGGATTTTTAACATGATTATTTTGACTTGATGAAATAAAGCTAGAGTTTCTCGTTGATATGCTCCAGTAATTGTATAGCGCCTGCTGGAAAAATTAAATCTAGCTGATACTTAGTAGATTAGCTTGAATTTTGCCAAAATTCATGCCAAAATGCCAAAAAGTCATGAATAAATGATACTTTGAATTATGCTTTTTCTATCAAAATGATGATTTAAATCCCATAATATTTTGTAATTCCTCATAGTTAATACTATTATTTATTGTGTTGGATAGATTACAAGTATGAAAACGAAAACTATCAATAAATAGGTTGTCATTTTCTTTGATTAATACTGGTGTAATTTTACCAAGCTTTCTCAAGGTAATAGCTGATTACTGATAGCTAATTACTGATAACTGATTACTTAAACCTCCTTACCAATATGTGCTGAACATAGGTTATTGATCCGGAAAAAATTTATTCACTATCAAAAATAATTTAACCGAGAGGTTGTTATACCTAAGTTAAAATTATTGCTGTTAAGTATGTCATGCTCCAGAGAAGGTAATAATTAATTGATTCCAAAGTTTTGCACTGGTACAGATATTTTGCGGTACGGTTATCAACCAAGGAATCTTCGCTGTCTTCCCTGCCAAGTAGTGTGCATTCACGGTAGATTAAAGATATGGCTGACAATCCCTGCGGCAGATTGTGGTGATTATGTTCTACCTTGTCTGAATCCTAGCAATAGGAGAAAAATCTTAAAAATATTGTTTTTTGGTAGCTTGCTTTATGCAAAAAAAATTACAACGAATCCTCAAACCCCTGTTAAAAATTTCTTTTGTCCTGGGTCTGGTTTTAGCTTTAGCATTGGGTAATGCTGATGGTGCTTTAGCTGCACGCAGTGGTGGACGTATTGGCGGCGGTTCGTTTAGAATGCCATCAAGCAGGACTTACACACCTCGTACATACTCACCTCCTGGGGGTGGGGGATATTATCCTGGTGGTGGTTTTGGTTTTCCTTTTCTGATACCTTTTTGGGGTATTGGTGGTGGTTTTGGTGGACTGTTCACAATTTTGATTTTCTTTGCGATCGCTAACTTTTTAGTCCAAACTTTCCGTCGTGTCACCAGTGGAGATACTGAAGAAGTAACTTATAGCAGTAACCCCAATGTTTCTATCACTCGGTTACAAGTTGGTTTATTAGCACAAGCTAGAGGTTTACAAAGCGAACTTAACCAAATAGCTGAAAAAGCTGATACCAACACTCCAGAAGGAAGAGCAGAAATTTTACAAGAAGCAAGTTTAGCTTTGCTGCGTCATCCTGAATATTGGGTTTATGCTGGTGGTGGTACACAACAAGCTAAGTTAAACGCGGCTGAATCTCAATTTAACCGTTTATCCTTGGCTGAACGTAGCAAATTTAGCGAAGAAACTCTTTCTAATGTCAACAATCAGTTAAAATCTGTTTTGGCTAAAGAATTACCCGGTAATGTGGATAGCCCTACCCGTTTAATTAGTGAAGGTCCAGGAGAGTATATTATTGTCACCTTATTAGCTGCAACCTTGGGTAAATGGGACATTCCCCAAATTAATAGCGCCGACGACTTACGTCAAGCTTTACGACAAGTTGGTAGTCTTCCCGGTGAGCAAGTTTTAGCTATTGAAGTGTTGTGGACTCCCCAAGCAGAAGGTGATACTTTGACTTCTGATGATTTGTTTGCTGAATATCCTGATTTAAAGCTGGTTTAGTCAACCTATACTCACAAAGTAAAATGTAGGGGTTTAGCAATGCTAAACCCCTATCTCATTATTGTTGACATTTAAACTTCAGCGGAAAACACCACCCGAAAACCCGACATTCTTAAACCACTTTCCGCTTCATTCCAACTGCGACTAGCACTGCGACAAAGTTCCGCGCTAAAATTCCAAGCACCACCGCGCAAAACCCGACGATGGATATCACCACCAATATCCCAGACACTACCATTTACAGGTGCGCCATGATAATTATTATGCCAAGGATCTGCACACCATTCCCAAACTAACCCGTGCATATCATACAACCCAAAGGCATTTGCTATATCCAAACTGCCTACATCTGTTATTTTGTTGTAGAAATTACTTTTGGGTTCAATTGCATAAATTTCACTACCGTTACAATTAATTAAATCAGAAGTTACTGTTTCCCCAAAATGAAAAGATGTGGTAGTTCCTGCACGACAAGCATACTCCCATTCTGCTTCACTCGGTAAACGATAATTTCTTCCTGTTTTCAGCGACAACCGCAAACAAAATTCTATTGCTTCATACCAAGAAACGTTTTCTATCGGTAAATTTGCACCTTTAAATTTTGCTGGGTTGGGATTTAAATCTTGAGTAACTGTGGGTAATGCTGCTACCGCTTTCCATTGTGCTTGAGTAATGGGATATTTCCCTATATAAAAAGGTTCTATTTTCACTCGATGTTGGGGATGTTCATCCGCATTACCTTCAAATTCTGGTGAACCCATTAAAAAACTACCACTAGGAATTGATACCATTTCTAAGGTGACGTTTCTATTCAATTCTTCTGCGAAAAATTGTGACTTTCCTCTGTCTCGGTAAAGTTCTCTCCCTCCTGTATCTACAGTAATAATCTCAAAATCAAATGTTTCTAAATCTGGAACAGGAACAATAATTTTTTGTTGTTTTGTAGGTGTTTCGATAATAGGGGCAAATTTTAACTCTATCGGTGTTGATGATTCGATGTTTAAATAATTTGGGAAATTATTTGGGAAATCATGTTTTAAATCATGTAACACTTCTATTGCTGACTGATATCTATCACTAGGAAAATGTTGTAGCAAATGATCTAAAATGTATGTTAATTCTTCACTAATAGTAATCCCTTTTTCTTGTAAACGTTGTTTCCATAACCATTTTGCATTCATCGGATCATACAGAGGATCTTTCAATCCATAGGTATGTTGCATGGGTAAATCTTGAGTTAATAATCTCACACAAGTTACACCCAAAGCATATAAGTCACTTCCATGACAAGCAAAACCTGCCATTTGTTCTGTGGGTGCATATCCTAATGTATAAATAGCTGTTGCTTGTCTAGCTATACTTGTTTGGGTGACTTGTTTTGCACCACCAAAGTCAATTAATACAGGTTTTTGGTCTGCATTTCTTCTAATAATATTCTCTGGTTTAATATCCCGATGGATAACGTTTTTTTTGTGAATAAAATCAATAACTGGTAATAAGTCTATTAGCAGTTGACGCACTTCTTTCTCAGTATACGTCTTTTCTTTGACTTCTTCTAGGAGTGTTTTCCCAATAATAAATTCCTGCACTAAATACAAACTTGAACCTTGTTCAAAGTAAGCTAATAAACGGGGAATTTGCGGATGGTTTTCTCCTAGTTCATACAACCGAAAAGCCTCTTCTTTGAAAAATTCTGCGGCTTTTGCTCGTTGTCCTGTTCCCTGCACTTGGGGGAAAAATTGCTTAATAACGCAAGGTGCGTCTAGTCTGTCTACATCTTCTGCTGCGTAAGTTTTGCTAAACCCACCTTCACCTAATAACCGCAAAACACGGTAACGGTTTCTGAGGATTTCACCAAATTTATCATGTCCACAAACGATGCAAAACTTACTGTAGTTGGGGTTGAAGGGGTTGGAACAATTGGGATTTTGGCAAATTTGCATGGCTGAGGGGAAGATAGCATTTTTTCCAAATTCAGCCCCAATATTTAATTAGTTATTAGTTATCACTTATTCATTTATCAGCAGTAATCAAAAAGGGTTATATATGGGCGCACAGATTTCAATTATAAGATAAAGATTAGAATAATTTTGATAATTTGTCAATGGTTTTTTAATTGTTTTTTGGTAGCTTTATATCATATTTTTGTCCTGTAAATAGTTATATAATGTCTGGTTGAACACTTATCATATCTGTGGAGGCTGGTAATTGGTAATTGTTAATTGGTAATTGGTAATGGAACACCTACATGGTAAGTGATTGGGCAGACATAATATTATTTACTATGCTAATTTACTATGCTGATTTTATATTTATAAACCAATAACCTGTGTAGAGAGGCTGTATACAACATCTGTGAATACCACATCTCTACCTTTACCTTTGCCATTTTCCCGTAGGTTGGGTTGAACGAAGTGAAACCCAACTTACAGCGATTTTCAGGTAAATGAACCACATTTTTTAATCTCACGCAAAGACGCAAAGGCGCAAAGGAAGAAAGGAAGATAACAAGAAGGATGTGGTACAAATACATGAAAACTGCTGTAAACTCAACGTATTTGTTGGGTTTCGTTCCTCAACCCAACCTACAAATCAAGATATTTTTGATTTTGGCGAAAGTATTGTCTACATTAAGTTGTAAATTGGCGGAAACCTAACTACTCAACGCCTTGATAAACCGCTGCAAACTCTTAAACACACTGGGTTTTTTCGCGGGTGTTCCGTCAGTGGTTTGTGGTTGTTCTTTCATCAGGATCATGTCTATTTCATCACCTGATGGTTTTTTAGGTAATTCAGCTATTTTTTGATATTCGCCTGCGGTTTCTAACCACACTTCCCAATCTCCAGGATAGCAGCGCATAAGGGCGCTTTCATCATCGACAGGACGCAGATAATAGCAAGATTCAATGGTACTAATGAAACGTTTGCGGGTTTCTCGCGCTGCATAACCTATACCCACTGTACCGGAGTCTTCCAGACGGGGGTTTAACATGACAAAGGGGCGTTCACCAATTAATTCACAAAGTTTTTCTAGTTGGGGTACTTCTACGGAAGTAGGGGCGATAAACAGGAAAATTTCATCTTCTGGCTGAATTTTTGCTTCTAGGGAAGCAGTTCTTCCTGTACCGATATCTAAAATTTTAAATGGTACATCTGCCCAGTCTCGACAGGCTAAAGCGGCTGCACCAGCATCTGCAAAGAAGACTTTAAGACCAGATTCATATTCAGCGAATACAGGGAGAAATTGTTCTGCAACTGGCATAAATTTGAGTTCTGGGAACAGTAACTCAACTTGAATGCGAGTGATACCATCAGCTAAAGCCGATTTTACCGCTTCACGAGATTGAGCGATCGCATCTTCTAGGGTTTTGGGTAGTTCAGCCATAATTTACAGAAGTACGTTTTTTCATCAATTATTAAGAATAACTCGAAAACTCTAATTCATTTTGTAGGCGTAAGTAAAAGACGGAAGTAAAATGTAAGCTGTTGTGCATTTAATTTATATAAGTGGAACAGGCATCTTGCCTGTTAAACAAGAGTTTAGAATATTAGGATTATACAATTTAGCTGTGTAACAGCTTAGTAATGTGAAATTGTGGTTAGGTGATGCAGAATTAGCCTTTCAATCACGTTAATAAAGTTCAATTTTGTGAAGAATTCGGGGATATTTTTCAGGAGTATCCCAAATATATAAGTTTATTTTTTGCCTGATTTAAAGACGTGAAATGAACAAACCACCTTAACTGAAGTGTTCCCGCAAGGTAGGACAAAAAGGATACGAAGGGAAGAGAGAAAAATAGAGTTTTTGGTGTTGCTGGGGTTATTTTCTAAAAATTGGGATGTTCCCTATTTTTCACTATCAACCAGATCGCCTTCCTGAAAAATGATCTAATAATATACCAGGCTTTGGCTGTAAATTTTCCAAAAGAAATCGGCTATTTTTCTGTTTAAACTTTTATTCAAATTTACAAACACCTAATACCGCTTTCCAAACCTTCACAAACACCAACAAGAAAATCTAAATCCAAACTAGCAATAGTATCACTCGGTTTGTGATAATTAGGATTTCGCATAAATGCCGTATCTGTCACCATAATTGCTGGATAACCTTGATCCCAAAAAGGTGCATGATCACTTAGTCGAGTTTGGGGAACTAATAAACCCCGATTTGGTACTGGTAGTAACTGACAAGGTAAACCCGATTTACTAATAGCACTACGGATATTGACTAAATCTCCTAAAGTCAGTAAATTGCCAATTAAACCAATAAAATCTCCAGTATTGGGGTACAATCTATCTAAAAAAGCTGGATATCTTTGCGAACCAGGTCTGCAATCCCGATATCCTAACATTTCCAAAGAAATCATTAAACGTAGACGTTGCTTTTGTTGGTGTAATAAAGCAGCATAGTCAGCACTACCTAACAAACCATATTCTTCCATATCAAAAGCAACCAAGCGCAAAGGATATCTAGCAGGTGCTTGGGTAAAAATTCTGGCAAATTCTAACAAAACTGCCACCCCAGTAGCATTATCATCAGCGGCTACAGTACCAGGTACACCATCATAATGAGCGCCCACCAAAATCGGAGGAAAATCAAGCTTTTGTCTTTCCTCTTGAGCAGGTAAATTTAAAATCAGGTTATTACAACTTTTACTCCCCACTTTAAAGGTGTGGATTTCCACACTTCCCCATTGTCCTAATTGCTGACGGATGTATTCTTGAACAAAGAAATGTCCCGCACTGGCCATATAAGGATCGCGTTCCCGTGCTATTTCTTGCAGATGATTGAGTAATCTTTGTTTTAAAGTCAAGATGGTGATTGGTGACTGGTGACTGGTGACTGGTGATTGGTGATTGGGAAAGAAAATTATTAATTTTGTATGAGTGCCTTTTGCCTTCTGTTCCCTGTTCCCTGTTCCCTGTTCCCTTTCTGCAAATGCTATCCTATGTTTGGCAAGTGACAGGTTAAGCTACAATTTCTCTAAATTATCTAAATTATTGAATTTATGGAATTAATGATGATAATTATACCATTGGGCGGTTTTTAACATCTGGTTGCAAGCGGAAAATATGCCTCCCAATCATAATATATAGATGTAGTCAAACACGCAGCAGGAGAAGAGTAACGCATGGGCAAGGTAGTCGGCATCGACTTGGGTACAACCAACTCAGTAGTCGCCGTGATGGAGGGTGGCAAGCCGGTGGTGATTGCCAATGCTGAAGGTATGCGAACCACCCCTTCTGTTGTCGGCTTCAGCAAGGAAGGCGAAAGGGTGGTAGGGCAAATGGCCAGACGGCAAACTGTGCTGAATCCCCAAAATACTTTTTTTGCAGTTAAACGCTTCCTTGGGCGCAGGTATGCTGAACTTAACCCGGATTCCAAGCGCGTACCCTACACCATTCGTAAGGATGAAATGGGCAGTATTAAAGTTGCCTGTCCGCGATTAAATAAAGAATTTGCCCCGGAAGAAATTTCAGCAATGGTGCTGAAGAAATTGGCGGCTGACGCTAGTCGTTATTTGGGTGAACCTGTTACGGGGGCTGTAATTACAGTACCTGCTTATTTTAATGATTCTCAACGTCAAGCTACCCGCGACGCTGGCAGAATCGCAGGTTTAGAAGTGCTACGTATTCTTAATGAACCTACCGCCGCTTCCCTAGCCTACGGATTAGAAAGAGGCGATGTAGAAACCATCCTGGTTTTTGACTTGGGTGGTGGTACTTTTGATGTTTCCATTCTAGAAGTAGGTGACGGAGTTTTTGAAGTTAAAGCTACCAGTGGAGATACTCAGTTAGGTGGTAATGATTTTGACAAAAAAATAGTTGATTGGTTGGCGGAGCAGTTTTTAGAAGCAGAAGGAGTAGATTTAAGACGCGATCGCCAGGCTTTACAACGGTTAATGGAAGCCGCAGAAAAAGCCAAAATTGAACTTTCTGCGGTCAGCGTTACCGATATTAACCTACCCTTTATCACTGCTACCGAGGACGGACCAAAACATTTAGAAACTCGCCTCACCCGTTCCCAGTTTGAAGGTTTATGTGCTGACTTAATCAGTCGTATTCGTAACCCAGTCAAACGGGCGTTAAAAGATGCCGGACTATCACCTGTAGATATTGAAGAAGTTGTATTAGTAGGTGGTTCAACCAGAATGCCAATGGTGAAACAGCTAGTACAGGATTTAATTGGCATTGAAGCCAGCGAAAACGTCAACCCTGATGAAGTGGTGGCCGTAGGTGCAGCTATTCAAGCAGGTATTCTGGCAGGAGAAACAAAGGATGTCCTGTTATTAGATGTCACACCCTTATCCTTGGGTTTAGAAACCATAGGTGGTGTGATGAAAAAACTCATTCCCCGCAATACCACCATCCCCGTCAGACGATCTGATATCTTTTCTACATCGGAAAATAACCAAAACAGTGTAGAAATTCACGTAGTCCAAGGGGAAAGGGAAATGGCAGCAGATAACAAATCCTTGGGACGTTTCAAACTGTATGGTATTCCCCCAGCACCTAGAGGTATACCGCAAATTCAAGTAGCTTTTGATATAGATGCCAACGGTATTTTACAGGTAACAGCATTAGATCGAACAACTGGCCGAGAACAGAGTATTACTATTCAAGGTGCTTCTACTTTGAGTGAATCAGAAATTAACAGAATGATTCAAGATGCTCAGAAATATGCTGATATTGACCGGGAACGGAAAGAAAGAGTAGAAAAACGGACTCGTTCCGAAGCTTTAATTTTACAAGCAGAAAGACAACTGCGGGAAGTAGCCTTAGAAATGGGAATGCAGTTTGCCCGCAACCGTCGTCAACGCATTGACAATATTTGCCGGGAACTGCGAGAAAGTTTAAAAGATGATGATGATCGGGGCATTGATCAGGCTTACTCAGACTTGCAAGATGCTCTCTATGAGCTAAATCGAGAAGTCCGTGAGTATTATGCTGAAGATGAAGACGAAGATTTATTTGGTGCGATTCGGGAAATCTTCACAGGTGATAAAGAACGGGAACGGGATTATTCTCCCAGAGAAAACTATCGAGAACGGGATTCTTATAACAGAAACTATGGTCGGGACTATGGTAAAGACTATGGTAGAGGCAATGGTAGGGACTATGGTAAAGACTATAGTCGAGAAAATCGATCTTCTTCCTATGATAACAGTCCTCCCCCCCGTCCCAGTCGTCCCAGCTATCAAGACAACTGGGATGATGATGATGATTGGCTGTAAATTTTAGATTCAGGAGTCAGGAGACAGAAGTCAGAAGTCAGAAGGCAGGAGAAATGAAAATTGTAACTTTTGTCTCTTCCTGTTCCCTGTTTCCTGTTCCCTATTCCCTGTTCCCACTGATAACTAATAACTGATAACTGACTATGCAAAACTTGCAAAATTTCCGCGATTATTACGAGATTTTGGGAGTCACAAAAGAAGCCTCTAGCGAAGAAATTAAAAAGGTTTATCGCAGGTTAGCAAGGCAATATCACCCTGATCTTAATCCTGGTGACAAGGAAGCAGAAGAAAAATTTAAGACTATTGGTGAGGCTTATGAAATTCTTTCCGATCCCAGCCGTCGATCGCAATATGATCAATTTAGCCGCTACTGGAAACAAAAAGGCTTTGCTGGTAGCAAACAGTCACCAAAACCAAAGGGTTGGGGAGATAGTCGCACCAACACCCGTACTAGTCAAGAGGTAGATCCCAGCGAGTTTCCTGATTTTGAAAGTTTTATTAATCAAGTCATAGGTGTTAGTAGTCGCAAAGAAACTAAAACTAATACTGGTAGTACAACTACTAGCGACCCGTTTCGCACTCCCAGAACCAAAGTTGCTTATACAGTTAACACCCCACCCCGTACCACTCGCAGGGATATCGAAGCAAGGTTAACTTTGCCACTGGAAAAAGCTTATCAAGGTGGTAATGAAAGAATACGTTTAGAAGATGGGCGATCGCTCGAAGTAACTATGCCACCTGCTATGGTTACGGGTCAAACTATCCGCTTGCGAAATCAAGGGATCGGCGGCGGTGATTTATACTTAAAAATTACTGTTGAAACCCATCCTTTATTTAAACTAGAAGGTGCTAATATCTTCTGTCAAATTCCTGTAACTCCCAGTGAAGCGGTTTTAGGCGGACAAGTGGAAGCACCCACTTTAGATGGTCCTGTAAAAATGACCATTCCTCCCGCAGTTAGATCCGGTCAAAGATTTAGATTAGCTAATAAAGGTTATCCCGCAGAAAGTGGAAAAAGAGGTGATCAATTAGTAGAAATTCAAATAGTGACACCGAAAAATATTACAGAGGAAGAAAGACAGCTTTATGAAAAATTGCGGGAAATTGAAAGTTTTAAACCCCGTGCGGATTTGATTTAATTAATAGTCATAATCAGGATTTCCAGGACACCCTTCGGGAAGTCAAAAGTCAAATCTGACTATGAAATTAATTAGTGAGGGCATATTATGAGTGTATCTCTCTATGAAAAAGACTTTAATTTATGGCTAGAATTAACAATTAAGCAATTAGAAAGCCATGAATTTACAGTTTTAGATACAGTAAATTTGATTGAGGAGTTAAAAGATTTGGGGAAAGCAGAAAAAAATGCTTTAGAGAGTAATTTAATGATTTTATTAGCCATTTATTAAAGCTAAAAATTCAAGCTGATGCCCCAGAAACAATGAAAAATAGTTGCTATAATTCGGTGATTGAACATCGTAAACTTATCAAAAAACAATTATCAAAAATGCCTTCATTGCAATCCTATCTACCCAAAGTTTTAGAAGATTCCTATGCAGATGGTAAGGATATTGCTATCAAAGAAGGAAAATTGGCATCTTTTGGAGTTCGTATTCCTGATGAATCTGAGTATCCTCATCTATGTCCTTTTACCATTGAGGAAATTTTAGATGATGAATTTTATGGATCATCTTTATCTGATGTTGATTAAGAATCTGATATTACGACAAAAAACTTTTGAAACAACCTCTCAGAATTAAGATTTCCATGATTTATTGATTAACAAGATGATCGTCATTTGTGGGTAAATGAACCACATTTTGATGAAATTATTCTTCTACGTTAAAGTCAACTTTATCGTAGATATCAGCTAACAAAATTTGACAGGGAATAGAGGCTAAATTTAAACTAGCTTCTGCATCTGCAAATTCAGAAAATACCCATTTATTATCACCAATTTTGCAGTATTGCTCAACGTGCATTGAGTATTGGTCAATTAAAATATATTCTTGAAAGGTAGGAATAGTGCGGTAAGCAGCAAATTTTTCATCTTTATCATAGCTTTTGGTGGAATTTGATAACACCTCGGCAATCATTAATGGGTTAGTAATAGTGTCTTTTCTTCCTTCTGCAAATACCAAGGGAGTTTGCACAACCATAATATCAGGATAAGTGTGAATGCGTCTGTTAGGAATCCACAGACGTTGATCAGTAACAAATACTTGATAAGGACGACGTTTGAGAAGATAGTTGAGAGTACCACTGAAATTCAGTGCAATTTGATTATGATTTGGTGTTCCGCCTGTCATCGGTATAATTAATCCATCAATATATTCGTGACGTATATCTGAATTTACTTCAAATTCTAAATATTCTTCCGGTGAATAGTAGCGTGTTTCTTGTGCAATAGTCATGATATTTCAACTCCCAAGATTTCAAGTTGTTGATTCATTCAAATAGTCTAGTAAACCCTTCTTGGGTAAAGTGTCTGTCATGAGTTAGTATTTCAGTAATGCCTAATTGCTTCATAGTTTGCATAGAAATACAATCTGTGAGGCTATATTCTTTGTCAGCACGTTGTTTATAAAGTTCAAGCCCTGCTAAAAATGTTTCATGAGTTTGGGGTATAATTTGCACATAATCATTGTGCAAAATATCTTGAACTCTATTAATAGCATTTTGCCTTGTTTTACTATCATAAGTTGAGAAGAAATTAAGAAACTCTGTTAACACTTCATCCGTTGTTACTAGATAAACTGAAACAAGGTTTTTACTATAATTTATTACGGTTAAATGCCATTCATCTTTAGGATTAAATAAGGCAACCCAGTAAAAAGTATCTACGAATAATGTTTTCATAATTATTGTTTGGGTTTACCATAAAGATAATGATCAATTTGTGCTGCACTATCTGTTGGTAATTGGGCAATAACTTCTTCTGGTAAATCTTGATTACATTCTTCAAATATTTCCCAAATTGGTTTACTTTTCTGTTGCTGTTCACCAGATTCTATGGTTAATTGATTAGCAGAATTAGACTCATTAGTTTGTTGATTTCTTCTGTTTTTAGCAAATAATAAAAAATCTAACAATTCTTCAATGAGATTTTCTGATGTTTGTTCTATTTCTCTGATTAGTTTTTCTTTAGGTGTCATATTTTTACCTCATTTCAGATTTTATTCATCTAGAGAATTAATACCCAAGGCCGCAAGTCGTTGGTTTATCCAAGCTGTAGCTGTGGTTTCGTCGGTTTCTATGGCTTTCTCTACTCCTATTGTAGCAATTTCTAGGAGTTGTTGGGACTGTTCTCTCTTTTCGAGAGATTCTTCAACTTTGTTTCTAATTTTTTTCTGTATTGTAAGAACGTTTTATGAAATGCCTCTACACAATTTTTAATTAATTATCTGTTTTCATCATCTGTATTTTCTTCATTATGAAAAATCCCTTCTATATCTTGCGAACCATGTAAAATCCTCACAATTTCAATACCTTCATTCATAGGACGGTAAAAAATTAGGTAACTTTTTACAGGGAAACTTCGCACATAAGCAGCTAGTTCAGGACGTTCTTTACCCATTTGTGGAAATTTGGCTAATTTAGGAAAAGTGGTTCTCAATGTGTCAAAAAGTTTATCAGCAGCTTTGGGGTTATTTTGCGCCACGTATTTTCATATATTCTCAATATCTCTTGCTGCTTGGGTAGAAATGCGAAATTGACTCATACAAAATCACTTTCAACCGCATTTTTCTGAACTCTGGCTTTAATATCTGCAAAAAAATCTGTTAATGATTCTTCATCGTATTCAGTGTACTCACCGTTTTCTAGTTGCTGAATACCAATATTAATTTCATTACGTAAAGCTGCTAATTTGAGCTTTTGCAGTTCTTCCTCAAGACCATGTATTCTATCTAACATCTGTTGAAATGCTTGTGCTTCTTGTACTACGACCTCAGCTTTACCATTAACAGTTAGTACAAGTGGTGATTTTGTGGATTTAATTTTTTCTACGTAGTCTTTAGCATTACGTTTGAAATCCGTAAGAGTTTGGATATTTTGCAGATTAATTCTAGTTTCCATCGCATCTAATCAAGTGCTTTATTTAGTATTTTATCAGATGCTCTCACAGGCGTTTACTACTGTCACCTACTATATTCTGTTAACCTAAAAATATAACCTTCCACCCAACCGCACCTATGACAGTCACCCAAGACACTGCACCAGATTTAGATGTATTATTTCCCATAGTTAATATAGAAAGTGACGAACCACCCTTGGAATCATCATTACATCTAGAACAAATGCTACTACTAATTAAATGTTTGAATTGGTGGTGGCAAGATTTAATTAAGTTTAATAACTATTTTATTGCTGGGAACATGAGTATTTATTACAGTCCTCAGCAGATCAAAACTAAAGACTTTCGGGGTCCAGATTTTTTCCTGGTGTTGGATACAGAAAACCGACCCCGTGATAGTTGGGTAGTTTGGCAAGAAGGCGGTAAATATCCTAACCTAATTATAGAATTGCTTTATCCTTCCACTGCAACAGATGACAGAACTGTAAAAAAACAAATTTATCAAGATATTTTTCGCACCCCGGAATATTTTTGGTTTGATCCCAAAACTTCAGAGTTTGCTGGTTTTATCTTACTTGGTGGAACTTATCAACCTATAGAACCCAACCCCCAAAGTTTATTGTGGAGTCAGCAGCTAGATTTATACTTGGGAGTTCATGAGGGAAAATTGCGTTATTTTACTGCCGAATGTCAGTTAATTATGACACCTGAAGAATACGGCATCCAAGCTAAAGAAGACGCTAAACAGGAAAAACAACGGGCTGAACGTTTAGCAGCTAAACTGAGAGAATTGAATATTGATCCTGATAGTTTGTAAAATCTAATTCTCATCATCATCAAATGTAATCCTGCTATTTTTTTAATGGACAGGTTCACCACCCAAGGGATTTAAAATAGAAAAAAACAGAGTTGATCAAAATAAATCAAAACCGTGAGTCAAACTGGGACACAACCACAAAGCAGTAACACTACAACATATTACACCCTATTAGGACTGCATCCCTCAGCGTCAGTCATAGATATACGTCGTGCGTATCGGGAACTGAGTAAACAGTATCATCCAGATACAACAGAATTACCTGATACCGTTGCTACTGAAAAATTTCGGGAAATTAACGAAGCTTACGCTACTCTCAGTCATCCAGAACGCCGTTTAAGTTATGATTTAAAGATTGGTTATTCTCGATTTGGTGTAATTCAAACACCAACGGATTTAAACCATCCAACCCATAAACCCCATGATTTTTCTAAATCAATGTACTTGGATGCAAGCGATCGCCCTTTATCATCGGGTGAAATCTTTGTATTATTTGTCTTGGGTTTAACCTTTGTTGGTTGTTTAGTTTTGGCGATCGCCATTGCTGTGTTGCGTGGTGAACCCTTACAAACCCAACTTACCCAACCCACCCCAACCACTCAACATCTAGTTTCCATGTTCCAAAATCACAACCCTCAACCAGCCGAATTTTTTTAATTTTTAATTTTTAATTTTTAATTTTTTTTAATTGCTTATGCTTCCCGCCAACACACCACTGTATAACCATCCCCTCCCACAAATTGAAAAATGGCTAAAAGAGCAAGGTTGTCAACAAGATGACACCGAGTTACATTGTTGGCGCGTGCAAAAACCAACTTGGCAAGCGGATCTATGGTTAGATATTGAACAAATCACCGTGAGATATATTAACGCTGGAGAAAATGGTCAAGATATCCAACGTTCCTTTAAATATTCTCTCAGTCGGGAAGATATTCAAGCAGCTGTTTTTTCTGGTCCATAAATCCAATTCCAGGATCGTTTTTACATCCCATACAAAGAAGGCAAAAGGCAAGAGTTTGGGCTATCTGTTATCCCCAAATTTTTCGATCCCACATTCTGCACCCCCCAGTGTCACAATCGGTAATTTCGGATTTTTGAAGACTTTTGAGGATAATTTTGATACAAAATTCTCTAAATTTTAGGTAGCGATCACCAATCTCAAATCCCCAAATGACCATTTTTCGTTGTGTGACAGTTTAGGGTGCGGAAGGTGGGTTCTAGTAATACAATTAAACGACTGCTATATAAAACCTAGACAAAACTAGACTTTACTTTCTACTTCAACGGGAGCATGGGAGCAGTTATCCCTCAGTAGACTTTCACGCCTTAGCCAGACGCGATTGTGTTCCAATTAAGTTTCTGAAAAAGACTACCACCATCATTGCTTGGTTTTCGCGTCGGCAATAGTCTCAATTCAATACTTGATATCACCGTATTATATATCAAGTAGTTGATTTTTTCCTAAAAATATATTGATTTTTGTCAATACAAGTATAGTTTTGTCTATGAAATTGTCAACTTAGGACTTGCTCAATAGTTCTCTTTTTTGCGAAGTTCCCAAAGCCTCTACTTCCTCAATCAGATTTTCAATATCCAAGGTTTCAAAATCCCGTGCTTTGAGCTTCGCAACAGTATCTTCAACCCAGAGTAAAATATCTTGATCATAGAGGGATAGTGTCATATTTAATTTTTCTCCCAAATCTTACTATTGAATATAGCATTACTTCCTAAACCTTCCCAAACCGCCGTTCTCGTTGTTGATAAGCACATAAAGCACGGTGAAATTCCTTTCTATCAAAATCTGGCCAGAGAGTATCAGTAATATAAATTTCACCATAGGCCATTTGCCAAAGTAAGAAATTAGATAAACGCATTTCTCCACTGGTGCGGATTAGCAAATCTGGATCAGCGATACCAGCTGTATATAAATGACTTTCAAATAACTGTTCAGAAATTTCATCTGGTTTTAATAAACCTTCCTCTACTTTTTGGGCGATCGCTCGACAAGCTTGTAAAATTTCCTGTCTACCGCCATAATTAGTAGCTACTGTAAACTTAATACTTTGATTATCCTTAGTTTCTGCCATAGAGCGAGAAATTTCTTCTTGTAGCGATTTTGGTAAAGCTTGTAAATTACCCACAAACTGAATCTGTACATTTTCTTCTACCATTTCCCGCAGTTCTTGACGCAGAACCCTTTGGAAAAGACTCATTAAAAACTCCACTTCTTCCTGTGGTCTTTTCCAGTTTTCCGTAGAAAAAGCGTAAGCAGTGAGAGCTTTAATACCCCAATCTTTACAACAGCGTAACAAATCCTTGAGGGCATCAACTCCCCGCTTATGCCCCATAATTCGAGGTAGACCTTGACGTTTAGCCCATCGACCATTGCCATCCATAATCACCGCAACGTGCTGGGGGAGTAATTCTCGTTTTAAATCAGAAGGCAAATATTGCAGTTCAGTATGTTGTGTAGTCATTTTTCGGTCTTATTTTTTTGGCGAGAAGCAGTCGATGGTAATCTAAGTAAACGTGAAACCAGTGCTAATGTTTGACCACCTAGTTGACGACCTAAACTGAAAAGACCAGGTGCTACAGCTTCTCGGTCTACAGTTGGCGAAAATCGTTCCTCTAAAGACTCTTTTAACTTTCTAATCGTCAGTGGTCTATATAAAGTTCCCCTTTCAGCTAAGGAAATAGAACCCGTTTCTTCTGATACAACGACACAAATGCAATTTTCGACACGCTCGGTAATTCCCATTGCTGCCCGATGGCGTGTACCCAACTGGCGTGAGGCTGTGCGTCCTGAAAGTGGTAAAATTATACCGGATGATACAATCCGCGAACCACGGATCAAAGTTGCCCCATCATGCAATAAAGTTTTAGGCTGAAAAATTGTCTGTATCAGTTCCTTAGACACCTCTGCATTTAACTTTACACCAGGTACAGAAAAATCTCGCTCATCCATTGGTCCGGTAGTTTCCAAAATCAGCAAAGCACCAATCCGATTTTTTGACAGTTCTTTCACAGCATCGACAATTTCATCAATCACGCTATCAGATTTAGGCACTGTCAAGCGGTTAGGTTGAAACAACTGCCGAAACTCACCCCGTCCCAATTGTTCCAAAAATCGGCGAAACTCTGACTGGAGTGCTACGGCCATAGCTACAGCACAACCAATTACTAACTTTTCCAAAACGAAATTGAGCAAAGGTAGTCCCAAATTCCCACTCAATGCTGAGGCCAGCATCAAGATTATAAATCCTCGCACCATCCATAGTATCCGGCGTTCACTAATAATCACCAGGATCATGTATGTCAACGCCAGCACTAAAAGAATATCCAGAGTCCCAAGCAGCAAGGACTGTGACCATCCCAGGTTTGTCGTCAGCCATTGCTTCCACCAATCTCTCATGACATCTGGATTCTAATAGTCATTAGTCATTAGTCATTAGTCATTAGTCATTAGTCATTAGTCATTAGTCATTAGTCATGATTCTTAGCTAATGACCAATGACCAAGAAAAAATAACTATTTCAATCTTTCAGGTAGGCAATCTTGGCGAATGATGTCTTGATAGGTTTCCCTTTGCAAAATTAAATTTGCTTCACCGTTAGCTACTAACACGGCAGCTGGTCGGGGTAGACGATTATAGTTAGATGCCATACTGTAATTGTATGCTCCAGTTGCCATAACTACGAGAACGTCGCCTGGTTCAGTTTTGGGAAGTGAGGCGTTTTTAATCAGAATATCTCCTGATTCGCAATGTTTACCCGCTACTGTGACTGTTTCTGTTAGAGGAGCAGACATTTTGTTAGCAACAACAGTCCGATAAACTGATTGATAGGTGATGGGGCGGGGATTATCTGACATTCCGCCGTCAATTGTCACATAAGTACGAATATCAGGAATTGTTTTAGCTGATCCAATAGTGTAGGCAGTAACGCAAGCTGTGGCAATGAGCGATCGCCCTGGTTCACACAGGAGTTTGGGGAGGGGCAAGTTTTCAGCAGCGCAAGCTTCTTGCACTACTTCACAAATCGCCTTTGACCATTCTTCAATGCTTGGGGGATCGTCTGATTCGGTGTACTTAATCCCTAAACCACCACCGACATTTAACTCTGTCAATTCTAAATTATATTTTGCTGCATCTCGCAACCACTGTACCATTACAGCAGCCAAATCTCTATGGGGTTGACGTTCAAAAATTTGCGAACCAATATGAGCGTGTACACCCACACAGTTTAAAGCGGGTTGTTTACTCACAAAGGCAAATACCTCTTCTAAATCATTAGGGTCAAAACCAAATTTACTATCTAAATGTCCGGTGCGAATATACTCATGGGTATGACATTCAATCCCCGGAGTTAACCGCAGCATAATACGGATGGCTGAATCTTTGGTTGCTAGTTCTACCAAAGTATGTAATTCATACCAGTTATCAACAACAATGGTACAACCTGATTCAATGGCTAAAGTTAGCTCATCACGGGATTTATTATTTCCGTGGAGGTAGATTTTCTCTGGACTCACACCAGCTTCTAAAGCTGTGTAAAGTTCACCACCAGATACTACATCTATTCCTAAACCTTCTGAAGCGACAATGGCGCAAACTGCTAAACAATTCCATGCTTTAGAGGCGTACAATACTTGAGATTCACCTTTGTAGTATTTTTTAAAGGTATCCCGGTATTGTTGGCAAGCTGTCCGCAAGGTTGTTTCATCCAAAATATATAAAGGTGAACCAAACTGCTGAACTAGCTTTGTGACATCACACCCACCGATTTCTAGAAAATCATCACGATTAACTCTAGCAGTCAAGGGTAGGAGTTGTTGATTAGGAGAAATATTTGTACTATCCTGGCTGGGAGATAGATATTGATTGCCAGAAGGTTGAACCTTGACGGGGTGAGTCGATACCATAACTAAATTAGAATTTGTCCTTGTTAAAATTACGAGCGTGAGTTAATATCCCGATTTTCAGTTTACTGCTTTATTGGTGATTGGTGACTGGTGATTGGTGACTGGTGACTGGTGACTGGTGACTGGTGACTGGTGACTGGTGACTGGTGACTGGTGACTGGTGACTGGTGACTGGTGACTGGTGACTGGTGACTGGTGACTGGTGACTGGTGACTGGTGACTGGG
>NZ_JACJUZ010000019.1:0-70685 GCF_014299995.1 Sphaerospermopsis sp. LEGE 00249
GGACTGGGGACTGGGAGAAATTATTTGTATTTTCCCAATCACCAATCAGCAATCACCAATCACCAATCACCTACACCAATCACCTACACTACAACCATTGGACGGCTACCGGCGGAGTGACGGTCAATCACTTGGTCGATTAAGCCGTATTCTTTGGCTTCTTCTGGAGACATGAAAAAGTCGCGTTCTGTATCTTCGGCAATACGTTCAAAAGGCTGACCAGTGTGTTCGGCTAAATACTCATTCAGCTTGCGCTTGTGGTATAAAATTTCCCGTGCCTGAATTTCAATATCAGTCGCTTGACCTTGAGCGCCGCCTAAAGGTTGGTGAATCATAATCCGTGAATGAGGTAAACTCATCCTTTTACCTTTAGTACCTGCACTTAATAGGAAAGCGCCCATACTCGCTGCTAGTCCAGTACAAATGGTACAGACATCGGGGCGGATATTTTTCATGGTGTCAAAAATGCCCATCCCCGCCGTCACTGAACCACCAGGAGAGTTGATATACATATAAATGTCTTTCTCCGGGTCTTCAGAATCTAAAAACAACAATTGGGCAACTATCAGGTTAGCCAGACTGCTGTCCACCTGTTGTCCCAAAAAAATGATCCGCTCACGTAACAGCCGTGAGTAGATATCAAAGGCGCGTTCGCCTCGACCCGATTGTTCAATAACGATAGGAATCATTGAGCGTATTTGTATCTATTTGCTATTTATTCTATCTATGAGAGAGGCTGATTGTGTTGATTGTCAAATTTGGATATCTCGACAATAACAGATAAATTTTTGATCTCCTCATCATCTGCTCTGAGCAAACAGATTTTTCAATAGCAATACTCTAGAATCAAATATCTCATCGCCAAAATTTTTTTTAACAGGCACTTTTAGCGGCTGATAGCAGTCTCAAGAATTGTGGCGATGTCAAAAGTGGGAGAATTCAAAAGTTCATCATTATTAACAGATGATTAACTTACATTCTGACACTAGCTGTCTGCGTGCCTATTTATTGACCTATAACTTTAGCTTGCCTTGTGTTGGCGAATCTATATTATTTGGTCGAAATTCTTTTTCAGGTATTAGTAAATTTTTTCACAATTTTTAACCTGAACCTGGTTAATTTTCCGGACATATTTTGCAAATCCGGTAAATCGGGACTATCTGGTGTATTTAGATTAACCAATCTAAATTTAAATGCTATTTTTCAAGAGAGGAGTGCTATGCTGGAAAGACTTATGCAAGCTGCTTTAATCACTTTTTTGCTGCACCTGATCGCAGCACTAAACCCCAGTACCCAAATTCCTCGCAAGTCTGTATCACCTGTATCGGAAATTCCAGCCCCTGTTCTCGGTTCAACTATTCGTTTTTCCAAATAAAAGGTGATTGGTGATTGGTGATTGGTGACTGGGTAAAAATAACTAATAACTAATAACTAATAACTAATGACTAATGACTAATAACTAATAACTTTAAAAACGCTAGACTTGTCAGAAAATGGTGGAAAACTTTTATTATGACGAATCGCCTAGCTGACACAAAAAGCCTTTATCTCCGAAAACACGCTGAAAACCCAATTGACTGGTGGACTTGGTGTGATGAAGCATTGGAAACTGCAAGGGCGCAAAATAAACCGATTTTTCTTTCTATTGGTTACTCTAGTTGTCACTGGTGTACGGTGATGGAAGGTGAGGCGTTTTCTGATTTGGCGATCGCCCAATATATGAATGCCAATTTTCTCCCCATCAAGGTAGACAGAGAAGAAAGACCTGACCTTGATAGCATCTATATGCAAAGTTTACAAATGATGACTGGTCAAGGGGGTTGGCCTCTTAATGCTTTTCTCTCTCCTGATGATTTAGTCCCTTTTTACGCGGGTACTTATTTTCCTGTTGATCCCCGCTATGGTCGTCCGGGTTTTTTGCAGGTTTTACAAGCTTTACGCAATTACTACGATACTGAAAAAGAGGAGTTACGTCAAAGAAAAGCTGTAATTCTCGAAGCTTTACTGACATCTGCGGTGTTACAAAATGATGGCAGTCAGGAAGTAGCTGATCAAGAATTATTACAAAGGGGTTGGGAAGTTTGCACGGGGATCATTTCTCCTAAGCAGGTTGGTAATAGTTTTCCGATGATCCCCTATGGTGAGTTGGTTTTGCGGGGTTCTCGGTTTAATTATCAATCTCGGTATGATGGATTACAAGTTTCTACTCAACGGGGTTTAAATTTAGCTTTGGGGGGTATTTATGATCATGTTGCTGGTGGTTTTCATCGCTACACTGTTGATCCGACTTGGACTGTCCCCCACTTTGAAAAGATGCTTTACGATAATGGTCAGATTGTAGAATATCTGGCTGATTTGTGGAGTGCGGGAATTGAAGAACCGGCTTTTAAGCGAGCGGTGGCTGGAACTGTAAAATGGTTACAACGGGAAATGACAGCACCTAGCGGTTATTTTTATGCTGCTCAAGATGCGGATAGTTTCACTAACCCCATAGATACAGAACCGGAGGAAGGTGCTTTTTATGTCTGGAGTTATCAGGAATTACAACAACTGTTAACAACTGAAGAATTAACGGAATTAGAACAACAGTTTACTGTTAGTGTTAATGGCAATTTTGAAGGGAAAAATGTTTTACAAAGGTTACATCCTGGTGAACTGAGTGAAACTTTAGAAGTTGCTTTGAGTAAGTTGTTTACTGTGCGTTATGGTGCAACTCCTGATGCACTAGCAACTTTTCCCCCAGCGCGAGATAATCAGGAAGCGAAAATCACTAACTGGCCTGGTCGCATTCCGGCAGTGACTGATACTAAGATGATTGTAGCTTGGAATAGTTTGATGATCTCCGGTTTAGCTAGAGCAGGGGAGGTTTTTCAAGAACCTAGTTATTTGGAGTTAGCAACAACAGCGGCTAAGTTTATTTTAGATCATCAATTTGTGGATGGACGTTTTCACCGACTTAATTATGAGGGTGAAGCGACGGTATTAGCTCAATCTGAAGATTATGCTTTGTTTATTAAAGCATTGTTGGATTTACAGCAAGCGGATTTAGAAAATGCTGATTGGTTGGAAAAAGCGATCGCTCTCCAAGATGAGTTTAATGATTTTCTGTGGAGTGTAGAATTAGGAGGGTATTTCAACACATCTAGCGATAATAGTCAAGATTTAATTATCAGGGAGCGGAGTTTTGCGGATAATGCTACACCTTCAGCTAATGGGGTGGCGATCGCCAATTTAGTCAGGTTATCTTTACTTACTGATAACTTACATTATCTTGATTTAGCTGAATCAGGATTAAAAGCCTTTAAAGGTGTAATGAATGAATCTCCTCAAGGTTGTCCTAGTTTATTTACTGCTTTAGATTGGTATCGAAATTGTACATTGATTCGTAGTAACACTGAGCAAATTAAGTCATTAATGCCTAAATATCTACCCACTACCGCTTTTTCAGTTGTATCAGATTTACCAGATGGAAGTGTGGGTTTAGTGTGTCAAGGGTTGAAATGTCTTCCCGCACCAGGGAGTTTAGAGGAGTTGTTGTTACAGGTGCAAAGAAGTCAGAATAGAGGGTGACTGATGACTGGTGACTGGTGATTGGTGACAGGTGACAGTAAGAAGGGAATAGGGAATAGGGAGGAAGATTTTAGATTTTAGATTTTAGATTGGAGTTAAGAAAAACAATCCAAAATCCACAATCCAAAATCCAAAATTAATAACTCCTGACTCCTGTACGGGCGAAGCATTCGGGTGATCAATTCTCGATTTTTCCCCAATATTGTTGTCCGAATGCTTCGCCCCTACGACTCCTGACTCCTGCGGTATTTACCTTTTTCCAATCTTCCAATCTTCACCACCAGGTAACTGAGTTAAAGTTTCTGCAACCATAGCAGGTAATTCTTTAGGTGAATAGGAATAAGTTAAATTAAGGAATTGTAAAGCAGTTGCAATTAACTGTTTTCTATCTATAATTTCTCCTAGTTGGAATTGGTTATAAATACCATTCATCACTTCCAAACTAGCATCAGCGATCGCATCTTCAATCACCTCTTCCTCCATAAAACTTTCCCATTCATCTTGATTGATGTAATAGGATTTCTTATTATCTTTAATATTGATCTTTTTAATTTCTCGGATAGCATTACGAATAGATGCAGACCAAGAATTTGTTAAACGCTGTTCGATTTGATTTTTAATTAAATGAATTAACAAAATCCTTACATACGACTGGATATTGCCCAAAATAGCTTGTTTACTCATTCCTTCTAACTCGTCCACAATTGCCAAAGCATCTGCGTAACGTCCTTGTAAAATACTATTTCTGAGGTCTATTAATTCTTGGGTCATATTTGTTAACCTCTCATCTAGCTATGTTTTATATTTTAACATAAAGGTGATACAGCATTAGTCAGCAGTCACAAGTTTCAAGAAATCAGGAGATATTTAATCAGAGATGTGACTGCAAAATAAATTCATTCCCACACAGAGTATGGGAATGAGAATATTAGAAAGAAGTAAATATTAACATTAACGCAACTGTGATAACAAATTTTTCATTTGAGGAGTAGATAGAAATTTCTGAGCATCAGTAATCATACTTTGACCCCAAAAATGCTTTTTCATCCAGTGAAAATCAGCAAATTTTCTATCTAACTTTAATGCTGTTTCTGCTAACTTATAAGCCTGTTGTTGTTCTCCTTTACCATATAAAGCTACAGCTAAAGCTAAGGAGGCCTCAGCAGATTTATTGTTAATTTTAATCGCTTGTTGCCATTGTTGAATCGCTGTTTCTTTGTCTCCTTGTTCATATTTAATGAACCCTATATTATTGATAGCTGCTAAGTTGTTGACATCTATAGCAACTGCTTGATTATAATCAGACATAGCGGTGATATAATTTCCTAGTGGATAATAAATAATACATCTTTTAATGTCAGAATCCGCAAAATATGGCTCTATTTTGATACCTGTTCATAGAAAATGTACATTTTACTGAACCTTATTTAAGGTATCAATAAATATATTGATATAAATTTAATACTTATTAATACTTGATGATGAGACGTATCAATAAAGATTTTGTTCCTATGACTACATTAAGCGCCATAGTTCTTGCAGGTGGTAAAAGTTCGAGGATGGGAAAGGATAAAGCTTTGATTCCTATTCAGGGAATACCCTTATTACAAAAAGTTGGCAATGTCGCTAAAAGTTGCACGGATACTATATATATAGTTACACCTTGGCCAGAAAGATATCAACACTTACCGTTACCAGAATGTGAATTTATACAAGAAAACCCCCATAACACACAAGGACCTTTAGTGGGTTTTGTAAAAGGTTTAGAGAAAGTAAACACAGAATGGGTGTTATTATTAGCTTGCGATTTACCAAATTTGCAAGTTGAAGTGTTGCAAGATTGGGTGAAAAGATTAGATAATATAAAAGGAGAAAATATTGCTTGTTTGGTAAAAAATACCCAAGGTTGGGAACCGCTTTGTGGTTTTTATCGCAGTTCTTGTTTACCCCTAATTTTAGATTTTATTAATCAAGGAGGACGATCTTTTCAACAGTTTCTCAAATTACATCCTGTGGAAACTTTACCTTTGTCAAAATCGGATATGTTATTTAATTGTAATACTCCTGAAGATTTAGATGAAGTGACAGGTGATAGGTGACAGGTGATAGGTGACAGGTAACAGAGGTAAAAACCTTGTTTGTTGCTAGAAGTTGCTATAATTTGAAAAAATAAAATTGCCGATTCCCAAAAAATAAGAAATGAGAAATCAAAACAATATTATGCGTCATAAATCATTTTTAGTATCAATTTTTTTAAGTTTGTTTTTGTTGTCTTGTGCTACAGAAACCAGCCAAACACAAGCAGTAAAACCAGAAATTACACCAGATATTAATATTACCATTGCACAAAAATCACCTAACACATCTGTGAAAAGAGTGGTTGCGCTTTCTTCGCTGTCTGCTGATATTATTGCTGAACTAGATCAAACAAAATTAGTAGGAATTGTTGGTAGTAAGTTATTAAAAGATGATCCTCGATTTAAAGATATTCCTCAAGTTAGTCAAGGACAAAATGCACCAAACTTAGAAAAGATTGTAGCATTAAAACCAGATTTAGTAATTGGTGTAGCAGGTTTTTCTGATGTACCATTACAAAAACTGCAACAGCTAGGAATAAAAACTTTATCCACAAAAGTATATAGCTGGGAAGCTTTGGAAGAACTCACTAAAAATATTGCAGAAAAAATAGGTGCAGATCCCCAACCTTTATTAAATAGATATCAAACTTTTTTACCGGAAAAGAAAAATCAAAAAAATCAGAATCTTTCGACTTTAGTTTTAGTAAGTCGTCAACCAATTTTAGCACCAAATAAAAACAGTTGGGCAGGTGATATAGTTTCTCTGTTTGGTGCGAAAAATGTCGCCGCAGAATTACAAGGTAATAGCCCTATTGGTGGTTATGTAACACTTTCAGCCGAAAAAGTTTTAGCAGCAAATCCTGATGTTTTAATTGTGGTTAGTGCTGAAGCAACTTTGTTAGATTCTTTGAAAAAAGAGCCGTTTTGGCAGAAATTAAAAGCTACTCAAAATAATCAAGTTTATGTTTTTGATTATTACGGAATGGTGAATCCTGGCAGTATAGCTGCAATTGAAAAATCTGCTCAGGAATTAAAGAAAATCTTTTGAGTTGTATTTAATAGGAGTCAGGAGTCAGGAGTCAGGAGTCAGGAGTCAGAATATTTGTTTATGAAATAGATCCCCGACTTCTTCAAGAAGTCGGGGATCTGGGTTGATATAGAATGCTATTTTTCAGCGACAGGAATATTTTTTTGTTTTTGCATATTTCCACCCATAATACTGCGAAAATACAAGCTACCAATACTAATTAAAAACACTAAATATCCCACAGCTTGCACTATATAAAGTTTATCTCTATAGCCAAATAAAGATTTGAGAATAATACCAGGAAACTTGCTATCAGGTAAAATGTTAGCAGTATTCCAAACCATTGGACCTAAAATACAAGAGTGAATTTTAGTAAAGTGTTCATAATAAAAACAAAGATTTTCCGAGGCGCGGTTGCTGAGTGCTAAACTAGCGATCGCATCATCAAAATGTTTGAAAGCCGAAATTACTAAACCAGCGACAATTAAAACTAATAAAACGCCCATAATTTGGAAAAATTGGCGAATATTAATTTTCACACCCCATTTAAATAATAAAACCCCAATTCCTGCTGCTGTTGCTAAACCACCAAGTGCGCCTAAAGTTGGTAATAAACCTTGTTGAAAATTGGCAGCTACAAATAAGACTGTTTCAAAACCTTCCCGCACTACAGCAACTAAAATTAAACTAAAAACCCCCCATCCAGCATTTGAATTTTGTGTTAATGCTTCGTTAACTGCACCTTCAACTTGAGATTTCATAAATCTGGCTTGTTTTGTCATCCAGATTAGCATCCAACTCAGCATAATGATTGCTAAAATACTAAATACACCTTCTAATGTTGGTTCAACTACAGAGGTGTATTGAGGATTTATAGAACCTAAAAATTTAATGATTCCAGTGAATAAAACGCCAATTAAAGCACTAACAATAATACCAACTCCAACACCTGCATATACCCATGAGTTGAGTTGAGATTGTTTGGCTTTTTGCAATAAAGCGAGGACAATACCCACAACTAGGGCAGCTTCTACACCTTCTCGGAGAGTAATAACAAAAGTAGGTAATGCAATACTAAAATTCATTTTTATTAGTGGTTATGAACGCTTGATCACTATTCTTGATTGTGTAAAAAATTGAGAACTATCAAATTTCTTTTTTCTTTGCTCGTTCCTACACATAGTATAGAAACGAACGAAAGAAAAGAAACTAAAAAGCTGAATCTTGACTCCTCGAAATATTAGCTGAAATCGCGTAACATTTTCTTGAGTTCTAAATTATGTAACTCTTCTTGTCCGATCATGCCACGGGCAAATTCTTCCAAATAAATACTAGCATCTTCAACTGTATTTAGTAGAGTTTTATACATATCCAATGCTTTCTTTTCATGGGATAAACTTTCTTCCAAAATGTCTTTGACTGTATGTTTGAAAGTTTCTTCCATTTGGGCAATTCTCAAGGTAGGATGTCCATCTAAACCGGTGAGAATTTCTCCTACTTGTTGGGCATGAAGTAATGATTCACTGGCTTGGGCTTTGAAAAAAGCGACAATAGGTAAGCGGTTTGGTCCTGTTACCATTAGGGAATAATGAGTGTAGCGAACAACGCCAGCTAGTTCAAATTCCATGATGGCGTTGAGGATGTCAATGGTTTTTTGGTGGTCGAGTTCTCGCATCAGTTGTTAAGATGAGCAAAATTAAATTTGGAGAGGATTTTAGTGAGTAGCTATACACTTTTTATCTTAGTTTAATGTAGATAATTTTTTTAGTGTTTCACTTTTCACTATTTCCTCTATTTTCACTTATTTTAAGCTGTTTTTTGTGGATGTCCAATGGTGTGCAAATACTAACTTTGTGCTTTGGTGTTAGTTTGAGATAGCACTTTTTGAGTGTTTTCCTCTATGGTTTTTACCATTTTGGTAACATCTTCAGGGTTTTTGACTGCTTGTGCAGGTGGAATAACAGTAGGCCAAACTTTTAATAGTTCTGTGAAAGCTGTATCTATGGCTTTGTGTGCTTCTGGGTTTGCTTGAGCCATTTGTCCAGAAATTCCTTGATATAGTTCATGGGAATAGACAACAAAACCACGAGAGTCTTGATATTCTATTGGTTCGGTAATTTTACCTTTTGCTACTGCTGCTCCATATTCGGCGTTAGCTGCGTCTAATAAACCATTAATTACTTTTAACACAAATTCTGGTTTTGAGCGTTCTTGAGTTGGTAATGCGGCGATCGCACTATCCACAGATGCCATAGAATTGGTAAAATTATCTTTGATTTTAGCATCTTGAGAATTAGATTTTACCAAGTTAGTCAAATTCACTAAATTAGTTTTAAATTCTTTGACTTTGCGTTCATTAAGTTGTTCTTCTACATCAACATAAATCTCCTCAACTGGATGTCCTATATGGGGTTCGGCTTGTTTGGGTTGATTTTGTGCTAACAATTCTTGTGCTACTAAAAGATGTCCTTTCATTAATGCCAATTTTGTCATGTAATCTACATCTTTGGCTTCTCCTGTGAGTACAACTTCTTCAACTGTCACCATGTCTTTAATTTGCTCAAACTGTGCTTGAGTAATTACTTTTTTGGTGACTAAATCTTCTGGTGAACTGTAGGGACGACTGGCTTGTATTTTATTAGATAAAGCGGGTACACCAAGTTGAGCTTCAAATTTGTCTAACTCGGACAAAATAGCATCATTAATATTAATTTTGGCTTTCCCACTATGACTACTGTGGGCGCTGGCTTGCGTCACTGCTGGGGTTGAAGTCGTTTCTGCGGTGGGGGTATTCCCCGCACAAGAACCAAGGGTAACAATCACACAAGCCACTATTGATAATAATATGTAACGTGATTTAATCATTGATTTGCTCCTGGAGAGGCTAAAACCCAATAATGGACAAATTTACAGAATTGACTGGTGAGTATAATTAAAAGTAATTTGCATTAGTAATTATATTTTTTTTAGCATAAATGACAAATTATAGTAACTATTTTTAACCAGCAAAAGTATAGTTTAATCATTTCTTAACCAAGTGTTAGGTAAGTTCCATGACTTACAAATTTCTGTCACCTGTCACCTGTCACTTGCGATAACTTCAAACTGTCCCATACATCCATTTTCAGCGATCGCATCTTGATGGGGATGAAACATATACTTACCCGGATAACGAAACGCAAATTCTAAAATGTGTCTTTCTGCTACACCCATTGTTAAAACATCTGTCTTTTCGCTGGGAGTCATCGTCATCCCCGAACGATAAACATCAAAAAAGTTAGCGTGTAAATGGAAGGTGACAGCAGGATCAAACTCAATAATATTCAAAACATAAGCTCTAATTAATTGATTTTGATAAAGTTGAATAGGATGGTGCATATAATGATGAGGCAAGCCATTAAATGCGTAATACTCATTTTTGTTATCATCATTTATGTCATATCCAGACATAATTAAAATAATTTCATCAGCAGGAGGACGGGGTTGAGGCGGATCAATAATAAACATTCCATATAAACCCTTAGCAATGTGACGAGTTACAGGTGCAATATGACAGTGATACAAATGCACACCATAGGGTTCTGCATCAAATTCATAGATAGTTGCTTTACCATTACTCACAGGTTTTACACCATCCATTTCTGCGGGATGCACTCCATGAAAATGCAGAGAATGGGAATGTCCAGCCTTATTGAGAAATAATACTCTTATTCGTTCCCCTACTTTTGCTCTTAACGTCGGTCCAGGAATACGGCCATTTAAATCCCAAATATTGTAAGATACCGCATTATTTAGCTGAATGGTGGAAGTACCTGCTATTAACTCAAATTCTCGAATAGTCCGCCCATTTTCCTGCTTTAATGTCCCATAATCAAAGTTTCTCAGCACCTGCATGGGTTGAGTAGCACTATTAGCAGCATGATTAGATGCTTCCATTGCCATTGGGGGAAATTTAACACGGGCATTATTTTTGGCATTTAGAAACTGTAATAATGCAGATGCACCAATTACGCCACCGCCAAATATGCCCATTGTTATCAGTTGGCGGCGATTTAAAAGTATATTTTTACTCCGACTAAAGTTTTCAGACATTTTTCAGACATGAGGTGATGAGGAGGGAACACAAACAAGAAATTGCAAATTATTTGCAATTACCATTAGTTATAGTATAGGAATCAGGAATTATTGTCAATAATTATGTAAACTATCGAGAAATACAGGGCATAGGTGAAAATCAAGAAATTTGGCGAATATAATTCGCTACTATGCTTTTTACCCTTTTTGGGTAATTTTGATTGGTAATTTTTAACTCTTGCCTTTTGCAAGACAGCTTTTTGCCACCCGTGATGAAGAATACCGATATACCCGAAAATGATATCATATTTTACTAATTTTCACTATTGGTTCAGGTTAACTTCTAGACAAATCACTCACTATCAGGTAAGCTAGTATGAGTGATTTCCACAGGGGGCTGTGAGAAATTATCTATATCTTTATCATCACCCAAGTTAGACTTTTCAAACATCCTCTGAAATTGTCTTTTTTAACGTCTGGTTTCAGTCTATTGATCAGGTTAATTTGTAGGTTGGACAATGCAAACATCAGGGAAAAATAGTTATCAAAAATTACTTTATCAAATAAGTAATCAAATTTTTAACTTAATGGGAAAATTGTTAGTGAAAGAATGGGATAAAAGACTGTTAGGTTTATCCCAACTTCCGGTTAAATCTGTGATTGATATTGGTGCAAATGAAGGTCAATTTGCCCGCAGAATTATCAAGATTTTTCCTGATGCGTATATTTATTCATTTGAACCTTTAAATATTCCTTTTCAACAGTTATCCCAATTAGCAAATCACCATCCTCAAAAAATTACCGCTTTTAATCTAGCTTTGGGTGATAGTATTCAACCTGTTGAAATTTACAGTCATTTATATTTTAATCCATCTTCTTCTATTTTACCAACTACTCAACTATGTGAAACAGTGTATCCAATGGTAAAAAAACAAGAGAAAATCCTCAATCTGTTTATGGTAACATAATTACCGTGAAAAATGGCAATATTTCACCAGCCAAAATTCACACAATTTGTCAACCTTTTTATCAAGCTTCTCTGATTGATCTTTTGGTTCATCAGTTAGTTTCCAGATAGTTAACCATAAACACTGCAAATTCCTGACTGATTAAATCAATCAGGAATTAACATTTACAAAAATAAACAATAAATATACAAATATTCATAATTTAATAAATAAATACAAATTTGGATGTATTTTTTATTATAAAAATTTTCCAAATCCCTGCCAAAACATCCTCCAATGGGGCATTGTAAATATAGGGGAAATTTAGTTTCCTATAAATTTAGAATTGTCATGCTATCTTTTGCAGTTGTAATTCTATTGCTGAAATTAGTGTAAAAAAAAGCGAAAAACAAGGATTTTCATGCATATACCAGATGGATTTATTTCTGTTCCAGTAGCAGCAGCTACAAGTTTAGCCAGTGGAGCAGCTTTATTTGTGTCCTTTGGGCGATCGCAAACAGCTTTTGGTGTTCGTCGCGCTCCCGTATTAGGATTAACCACAGCCTTTATTTTTGCCGCCCAAATGATTAATTTTCCCGTAGCGGGAGGTACTAGCGGACACCTGTGCGGCGGTGCTTTAGCGGTGATTATGTTAGGTAGTCCTTGGGCAGCAATGTTATGTATAGCAACAGTTTTAATAATTCAAGCAGTGCTATTTGCTGATGGTGGTATTACTGCCTTGGGTGCAAATATTTTAAACTTGGGAGTAATCAGTGTTTGGGTAGCTTGGTTCTTAACCCAGACCTTACAGCGACTACTGGGTGGTTCTAAAGGGCGTTTACCCCTAGCCGCAGGTATAGCAGCAGGTGTTAGTGTAGTTGCAGCAGCTATAGCTTGTGCTATTCAGTTAGCCCTTTCTGGGACAGCACCAGCGAATATAGTTTTACCTGCAATGACAGGTGTACATATTTTGATCGGTGTAGGTGAAGGCTTAATTACTGGTGGTGTGTTAGCCTATTTAGCCACAGCACGTCCAGACTTGTTACCAGGAGAAGAAGAGAAATTTGGAGGCTGGTTGATACCAGTGGTGAGTATTTTCCTAGTTGCAGGTGTTTTATCTTTATTTGCTTCCGCTTGGCCAGATGGGTTAGAAAGAGTAGCAGAAAACTTGGATTTTATCAACAAAGCCGAAGAAGTCAGAGTTGTAGTACCAACACCCTTAGCTGATTATGAAATTCAAGGTTTAGGACCAATTGGTACAAGTATTACTGGTTGGGTAGGTGCGACAGCTTGCTTTGCTGTGGCTTTTGGCATTGCTAAAGTGATGAAACCTAAAAATGCTTAACATTTCCTTGGCATTACGCTTGCAATTATCCCTGATCATTGTGATTGGGGCAGCTTTTTTAAAGCCTCATAGCTGGTCAAATTTGCTGGTATATGGTGCGATCGCACTTTTGTGGGTATTTATATTCCGGGTTTCTATTCGCAAATTAGGGAGTTTACTAGGTGCAGAATTGATTTTTCTGTCATTGGTAGCGTTACCCTTGGGGTGGGAAAAAGCAAGTTTTTTACTGGTGCGATCGCTAATTTGTTTAATAGTCATGAATAGCTTTTTACTCACCTTACCCCCCCACAGTTTTGGCATCGCCCTTAAAGGTTTACCCGTACCCGCCCCATTAAAGGAAAATTTGCTCCTAGCTGGGCAATATCTAGAAATTTTACTCTCAGAATTAGCCAGAATGCAGCGTAGCGCCCAACTACGAGGTTTAAATGGTGCTGGGGGATGGTTACGTTATGCCAGTGCAGCTATGATCGGCTCTTTGTATCTGCGTACTTTAGACAGAGCAGAACGAGTTTATGGGGCAATGATCACTCGTGGTTACAATGGTCAACTACCTATAGACTCTACCCTTAACCCAAAAGAACGTTTTACACTAATCTTAGTCGTCATTATTGCTGCTTGTATCACCGTCAGTTCCTATTTTTAATACACCAGGAAACAGGAAGGGGAGATGGGTAGATGGGGAGGAAAGGGAAGTTAATAACCCAATCACCAATCACCAATCACCAATCACCAATCACCTATATTTGAGTTGTGAATCTTGACATCCTTAACTTCTCATCCCCAAACTTTTATCTTTCATCCTCATACCTCTGTCGTTGAGGTGAAAAATCTGGTGTATGCCTACTCACACCAGCAACCCGTATTAAAAGATATTTCCTTTACCTTAAATGCAGGCGATCGCGTCGCTTTGATGGGTGCAACAGGTTCAGGAAAAAGCACTCTCCTAGAAAATCTCATTGGTTTAAAACACCCTCAAAGTGGCACAATTTCTATTAACGGCATTCCCGTAGAACCAAATACGTTCCCCCAAATACGCAGACACATCGGTTTTACTTTTCAAGATGCCAATGATCAATTATTTATGCCGACAATTTTGGAAGATGTTACCTTTGGACCACGCAACTATGGTATTTCACCAGCAGTAGCAACGGACAAAGCACGACAATTATTAGCTGATTTTGGTTTAGAAGAATATGCTCACCGTTCCGCACACGAACTTTCTGGAGGACAAAGACGTTTAGCTGCCCTAGCATCAATATTAGCTCTAGACCCAGCAATTCTGATTTTAGATGAACCAACCAACGGACTTGATCCTGCATGGCGACGACATTTAGCCCAAGTATTACTAAAGTTGCCTGTGCAGGTAATATTAATTGCTTCCCATGACTTACAGTGGTTAGGGAAAGTGACCCAACGTGCTTTAGTCCTTTCAGGTGGTCAAATTCATATAGACAGCCAGATCCATCCGCTATTACAAGATGGCAAAACCTTGGATCAGTTAGGTTTACCAGTAGACTGGTGATGAGGTTGACACTCTCCGGGCTAAAGCCACGGAGATTCTACATTCTACGTCAGAATTTGCTTGAGATATTTGTCTATGCTTTTTGGAACTATGAAATTAACATAAGTTTACTTTTTACTAAGAATTGTCGTATATTTTTAATATTTGACACAAAAGGAGTTAATAATGCTTACGTCGGAGGCACAAAAGCCGCTGACAATTCCGCCCAAAGAACTTTTAGCACCTCCTGGGGATTTTAATCCCACAATGTTGCTATTTTTTACAGTAGTGACAATGTTGGTATTTTCCAACTTTGGTTATTGGGTATGGGAATGGCCGCATTGGCTATGTTTTAGCATTAACACTCTGGCTTTACACTGTTCTGGGACGATTATTCATGATGCTTGTCATCAGTCCGCCCATCGTAACCGGGTGATTAATGCGATGTTAGGGCATGGTAGCGCCCTGATTTTGGCTTTTGCTTTTCCAGTATTTACACGAGTACATCTTCAGCATCATGGTAACGTCAATCACCCCAAAGACGACCCAGATCATTACGTTTCTACGGGTGGTCCATTATGGTTGATAGCGGTGAGGTTTTTGTACCATGAAGTATTTTTCTTTCAACGGCGATTGTGGCGCAAATATGAGCTACTAGAATGGTTTATTAGCCGTTTGATTGTAGTTTCTATTGTTTATATTTCCGTCCAATATCACTTTTTGGGCTATATTCTCAATTTTTGGTTTATTCCAGCGTTTATAGTGGGAATAGGACTAGGGTTATTTTTTGATTATTTACCCCATCGTCCCTTTGTAGAACGCGATCGCTGGAAAAATGCCCGCGTATATCCTGGTAAAATTCTCAACATCCTGATTTTAGGACAGAATTACCACCTCATTCATCATTTGTGGCCTTCAATTCCTTGGTATAATTACCAACCCACTTACTATTTGATGAAACCGCTGTTAGATGAAAAAGGTAGTCCTCAGACTTCAGGGTTATTGCAGAAAAAGGACTTCTTTGAGTTTGTCTATGATATTTTCATAGGTATTCGCTTTCATCACCACAAAGAATAGGTAAATTTTTAAGGTGGGTTAACGACTGTTTAACCCACTAATATAAATAGGGTTTGCTGAAAAAGTCCCTTCGTTGAGGCAGGGAATAGGGAATAGGGAATAGGGAATAGTTTTAGCTAGGGGTTGCTGAGAAAGTCTTTCCGTGAGGGCATAGGAGTCAGGAGTCAGGAGTCAGGAGTCAGGAGTCAGGAGGAGATTTGAAAATTTCTTTGCCATCTCTTGAAATCCCAAAAAATGCACACTTTCTCCGGTATACCCTTCAAAACCCTTGCACTAATTTCTGTGTTTATCAGCCTCTAACCTTTGATATATCAAGGTTTTAGGTTTATTCAGCAAACCCTAGCTATCTGTTATCCCCAGATTTTCTAATTTATCAGACCCAAAATGCACAGTTTTTAAGGTATACCCTTCAAAAATCTTGCACTTTCTTTCCTCCTGATCAGCCTCAAACCTTTGATTTACGAGTATTTTGGGTTTATTCAGCAAGCCCTAAATAAATTCAATGTTGATTTTTCTCAATATTAAAATGAATCTGACGATCAAAACAGAATCTTCAACCTAGCATTTGCTAACTCTCAAATTCTTCATCGTCAGATTTATAAATCAGTCAAATTACAAGAACAGAAAGCTTCAAAAAAGCGGTAGAAATTAAAAATTAAAACAGATAATTGTTGGGTTTTAATTTTCAATTTTCAATTTTCAATTTTTAATTCTTTACGGTGTTCCCACCGCACCAGAATAAACCAAACCCCGCTGCATATCCAAAGTCAAAATTGACCCATCTTTTATTACCTGCGTCGCTTCCTTCACACCAACAATAACAGGTACACCAAGACGTAAACCAATTACTGCTGCGTGACTATTGAGACTTTCATCTTCAGTAATAATCCCACTAGCCTTGCGAATCGCATCAACAAAATCAACGCCTGTACTCGATGCCACCAAAATATCACCATGATTAAAATGAGTCGCATCTATACCAGTACGCACAACCCTAGCGCGACCACTGACAGAACCTTGTCCTAAACCAATACCTTGACCTAGTACCGCTGTCACCACTTCCACTTTAATCAAATCTGTTGACCCAGAAACACCTTGCAGTGTACCAGCAGTCATCACCACCAAATCACCCTCACTCAACAGGTTTTTTTCCTGGGCTACATTAATAGCAGCTTGGAAGGTTTGACCAGTAGAAGGTAAATCTAACACCAACAACGGTTTTACACCCCAAACCATCTGCAACTGTCGCGCCACATTGACATGGGGTGTGATGGCTAAAATTGGCGTTTTCGGACGGTATTTAGAAACATTCCGCGCAGTTGCTCCCGTTTGTGTCAAAGTCATAATTGCTGCTGCACCTAAATTCTCAGCAATTTGACCAACTGCTTGACTGATAGCATTAGGAATAGAACGTTTATCATCTCGCGTCAAACGGGAAGGATGTTCTGCTTCTTCCTGTTCAATGCGTTCAGCAATTCTCGCCATAGTTGCTACCGCTTCCACAGGATAACTACCTACAGCAGTTTCATTGGAAAGCATCACCGCATCCGTACCATCTAAAATCGCGTTAGCCACATCAGACACTTCTGCACGGGTAGGACGGGGGTTGCTGACCATGCTATCTAACATTTGGGTAGCGGTAATGATGGGAATACCCAAACGGTTAGCAGTAGCAATTAACCGCTTTTGCAACACAGGTACATCTTCTGCTGGCAATTCTACCCCTAAATCACCTCTAGCCACCATCACCCCATCACACAAAGATAGAACCGCTTCCATTTGTTCTATCGCTTCGTGTTTTTCAATTTTGGCAACTACAGGAACATTTTTCCCGGTACTGGTAATTAACTCTTTAATTTCGATAATATCCTGGGGATTGCGAACAAAGGAAAGTGCTATCCAGTCTACACCTTGATCTAGACCAAACATCAGATCCTCGCGGTCTTTGTCGGTCATGGCTTTGATGGATAAGTAAACTCCCGGAAAATTAACGCCTTTATTGTTAGAAAGTTTACCTGCAACTGTCACCCGACAATGTAAATCACCTTTATCGCGGTTAATTTCCTCAACAACCATTTCTACCCGGCCGTCATCGAGGAGAATTTTGGAACCGACGGGGACTTCTTCTGCTAAATAATCGTAGGTAACGCAGCTAATTTCTTGAGTTCCTACCACTGGGCGGTTTGTTAAAGTGAAGCGATCGCCCTTAGACAACATGATAAAACCATTTTCAAATTGTCCCAAGCGAATTTTTGGACCTTGCAAATCTTGTAAAATTGCTACAGGTCTATTCAGTTCAAAAGCGGTTTGTCTAATTAACCGGATACTGCGCTGATGGTCAGCATGAGTGCCGTGGGAAAAATTTAATCGCAGTGTCGTTGCACCCGCTTCAATAATTGCTTTCAGCATTTCTGGACTACTGGTAGCAGGTCCAACAGTAGCAACAATTTTGGTTCGGCGCAGAGAATCTCTTAGTTGCGTCATGGGCGGATTTTAGAATTTTTTGGTTCTATCTGGGAAATAATGGTAAATTAAGCAGTCAATTCTTTTCAGTCACTGCTATATCAATGTCAATTAATATCAAAAGCAGTGAAAGTGGGGGTGAAGTATAGATTTGATTTCGTACAGTTAGTAACTTTATAGAAAAATCTCCTCAAGCCACTTCCTCTAATCAGCAAGACTTCGGTTAAATCTTACTATACAGAATCCGCAGAAAAAAGTTAGAAATAACTCAGGATTAAGTTATAGACAAGTCAAGAGTTAATTTTACTTCTCAACAGACCTGATAGACACTTCCAGCTTGTCTAACCTGTAATCTTGGATGTGATTAGCAGCAATCACAAGAAAATTGCCGAAAGGCACGGAAGCCACTTGGCTATCTTACAGTGGAGGAAGTTCCAACGGCGAATTAATTCGCCGTGATGGTATAATCAAGGGGCGAGTAAGAATAACCATCTGCACGAAGAAGTATTTTGATCAGGAGAAACCCCTGATTTATCTCTCTCGGCTTTGACCGTAGCCTGGGTAAACAAGCAAAGGCAAGATACAGAGTGTATGCCGCCATAATTCGATTGCTTGACGGAATTCCATAAGTTGTGTAAAAACATCCATAGCGGTTATATGAGAATTGGTTGTGCTTTTTTCATTTTCCGCTATTGGGGTGTCTGTTCTTACAGGCATCCCTTGATTTTTTGCTGTCTCTCGATTTACTGACTATTTACCGATCGCTCTTCTTTTAGTCTAAAGTCCAGTAATTAAATTTGCTTGCAATATTCTATCTGTCAACCCAAAGTTAACAGCCCAGAGGATATATCTACTACTAATCGTCTAGTTTTTAACCACTGACGACCTAGTAAAATTTCTGAAATTCCTTGACCTACATGAACGGGAATATCAAAATCTTGTCCGTCAATTCGCACTTTTCCTAAATAAATGTCAAATTCCGCATTTCCTTGGGCTGTGAGCATTGTTTGTTGTTCTAGATACATCCAATCTAGTGCTTCTAAATCCTGGTTGTTAATTGCCAGCCACCAAGAAAAACCTGTATCAAAAAGTGCTTCTACTGGTAGTTCTAAACCGTCAGCAGCCATTAACTCTATCTCAAAAAATAATTCATCCTCATCACCAAATTTACCCGAAATCATATTCTGCCACACACCCCAGTTTCGTTGATGCGGAAAACGTGCAGCTTGACATTTGGGTATTTTTCATGTGCCTTCTGTGCAGCAAAAAAAGCATCTTCATTAAGAAAATATTCGCCACTGTCAGGCTCAACTGCTATGTACCAGTTGTAGTGAGTTTTGATTAATTCTGGTTGTACTTGGTCAAAAATGAGTTTACAGCGTTGGTACAATCTTTCGCGTTCAGCAAGCCATTGAGCTTTCTGTTCTTGGGTCCACTGAATTTCTGGGAAGATTCTTCCCCTGCGTAGTGTACTCGTAGACTTAACTTCACTCATGGTTGGTTCTGCCTTAGTGCAAAATTTATATTGTCTAATATTTCCGACTATTATCATTAAAATTTTTTGCTCTTGCGTTGGTTTTATGGTAGGGCATTAAAATCAAAGGGTTATAGGAAATATAAAAAACTAAAAACCATTGCGTGGCAAGGATTATAGGCTAGAGCAGAGTTTTATTTGTTATTCGATTCCATATAATGTCCGCAAGAACCAAATTTTTGAATCTTATTCAACTATAGGTTATTATTGCTTTTATTGTCTCTACTTTAGGCACAAGCCTAATGTTTAGCTTGGGAATATTCAAAGTTGGTATTAATCAACCTTTTTTAGACTGGGTAATATTATTCTTCAGCCTAATTTTAGGGATTATTCCTTTTGCCATCTTTGGTTTCTTTATTGGTTATATATTAGAAGCAAATATTATTTCTTTAGTCAGTGCATTTATTATTGGTCTGGCTATGTTTAGTTCTGGTACTATACCATTACCTGGAATGCCAGAGTGGTTACAGAATTTAATCCCCTTCTCACCCTCAAAATAGTCAATAGCGTTACCAACATCATCACCCTTTCATTACTCATCGGTGGTTGTTCTGTGTTCATAAAATCCGCATTAGTAAGGATGTATCAATAATTTTTCAAAAAGCTACTCAATTAAGAGTGGTTTTTATTTTGGGTGTAGAATTGGATTACCCTGGATGGGTTTTTACTACTTTTAGCATATTTATATTCATCGTGCGTAAGTATACAGTAATTGCTCCTGTGAGCCTAAGTATTGCTTTGTTGATGACTGGTTGTAATGAGAGTAAAATCTCTCAGTGTCAACGATTGGTTAAAGTTGTGAATCAAGGGACTTCTTTGATTGATAACAATAAAGGAACACAAGTAACAACTAGCTTGCAACTCTCCAAAGATTTGCAAAATGTCACTAAATCAATTCAAGAATTAAGATTAGCAGATCCCAAACTCCAAGAATTTCAAAGTAGTTTTGCGAAAGTTTTTGATAATCTCAGTCAAGCGATCGCTAAAGCTGCTAAAGCTCTGGGTACAACTAAAACAGCAGAAGCTTCTACAGCAGGTAGGGTAAAAATCCAAAAGGCCAGAACAGATATTGACTCAGCATTAACAGCAGCAGCTAAAAGTGCTGGTAAAGAATCAGATACCTTTGGGAATCAGTTAAATGAATACTGTAGTCAATCGCAATGATTTTTGATTTTTTACCCCTCCTGTGGGGAGATATTTGACCATTTTGGACAATTAATTTATAATTAGTAGGAATTTAAAGATATTTTAAACCTTCCACCCAAAATATAAAATATTTTGGGTTATTTTTTGGCTGCTTGTAGAGCAAGTGAGATGGGGCGATCATGTTTGCGCTCACATTATAGCCAAACTGCGAATAGTTATAGCTTGCTGAATAAATGTAAAACCTAGAGAAATTAAAGGTTTGAGGCGGTTTTTTCATCAAAAAGGCAACCTCGCCATAACCAGGATTTCCGGTTAAACCTTGTAAATTATTATGTTCTATATCTTCATCTTGACCAAGTTTACTTGTCCATTTGCCATCAGGTAATTGTCTAGCAATGTGGGTTGGTATTTTATTGGAGTTGGCATATATAGCAATTTTCTGAAATCCTGTTTCTAATACGTCATTCTCACCAATTTCATAACCAATTGTTTTAAATGCTTGCTGAAAAGCTTCAAGAGTTTCTTCTCTAGGAACACCTGGTGGCCAGTATTCTTCATTTTGAGCATCTGGCCACCACCACTTTTCATCATCTTCTGCTGCCCAAGCTACACAATTATAATCTGTTGTATCTGGACTGGTGAGCTTATATCCGTGGATCGCTAAATTGGGAAAATCACGCTCAATAAAGTTTTTTACATATTTAGTCCAGGCGTTATTTCCTACCACTTATAGCCTCTTTCCCTTCCCCAATCAAGCCATGCTTTAGTCATTTCTTTTGTATTTCCTCTGTACTCTGGAGGCACAGGATCTTCTCTAGAAATAGATTTTAATGCCCAAAACCATCTTCCAGATTTTTTCTCTAATTCTCTCAGTAATAAAGGTATTACAGGTTCACCCATACCTATAATTTGTTGATAGGCAGGGTGCATACACATTTGGTTTGTTGATGATACACCACGAGTTTCTTCACGCCATTCTTCAACAAGTGTGGTGAAATCAGATTTTTCATTTATTACTTGGTCTAATCTACTACGAAAAATAGGATCCGAGTAGTATCGCTTGGAGTTTTCTATTACTAAACTGATTATTTGATTGCCAAGAGGTTTAATATTATTTATTTTTAATAACTTGCTGAGGTTTTCTGGCTGTATATCTTTCAATAATTGTCCGATAGCAAAGTTAAAAAATGGAGCAGCAAAAACTTCCACTCCTGCAAAGTCTAATTCTACAGGTTGGTTAGCTTGTAATTGTCGATGAACCAAATCATAAATTTTTTGTCCATCGTTCACTGTAATACAGGTTTTACCTACTAGGTCGAAAACTTCATATTTTGTAAATACTTTAACTTTACTATTACAAAGTATTAACCCTTGAAGTAACTGCTGATACTAAATCATTAATCTGTAATGGCTGTGCTTGTTGAAAAGCATCAATAAAACCCTGTAAAGTTTTTTCATCAATGCTTATCAGTAGCTTAAAACCAGGCTTAAATTCTTCTGGTATTTGCAGTTCTGTCATATTGCTCCTAAAGCATTAAAACAATTTAAAACTTACAACAATTTCAAAATAATAGTTTTTTACAAAAATTTATTCTAGTGATTTACTAAAATTCTAGCAAATCTATTGTTGCTAATAGCTTATTCCTTTTGATTTTGCATAGTCAGATACTACCAAAATCCCCCACCTTGCGGCAGGGGATTTTTTAGTTACTTACCTAAAACCAGTAGTCAAGATCAACCGAACTTACCAGCAGTAGAAGCAATGAGGAACGCTGCGTAGGTGACGATATAGCCAACGGTGAAGTGAGCTAAACCAACCACACGAGCTTGAACGATGGAGAGAGCAACGGGCTTATCTTTCCAGCGAACCAAGTTAGCTAGAGGAGTACGCTCGTGGGCCCAAACCAAGGTTTCAATTAACTCTTGCCAGTAACCTCTCCAGGAGATTAAGAACATGAAACCAGTTGCCCAAACCAGGTGTCCAAAGAGGAACATCCAAGCCCAAACAGAGAGGTTGTTCATGCCGTAGGCGTTGTAACCGTTGATCAACTGAGCAGAGTTCGCCCAGAGGTAGTCACGGAACCAGCCCATCAAGTAGGTGGAGTTTTCGTTGAACTGAGCAACGTTACCTTGCCAAATACCCAGGTGTTTCCAGTGCCAGTAGAATGTTACCCAACCAATGGTGTTTAACATCCAGAACATAGACAGGTAGAAAGCGTCCCAAGCGGAGATGTCGCAAGTACCGCCACGGCCTGGACCGTCGCAGGGGAACGCATAACCGAAGTCCTTTTTATCGGGCATCAGTTTAGAACCACGAGCATCCAAAGCACCTTTAACAAGTACCAAGGTGGTGGTGTGGATAGCCAAGGCGAAAGCGTGGTGAACCAAGAAGTCGCCAGGACCAATTGTTAAGAACAGGGAGTTTGTTCCAGAATTGATAGCATCTAACCAACCAGGTAGCCAAACGTTACCAGCGTTGGGGTAAGCGGTGTAGGCGATACTGTCGGGGTTAGACAACAGTACATCCAATCCGTACAGAGCTTTACCTTGAGCCGCTTGAATGAATTGAGCAAATACTGGTTCGATGAGGATTTGCTTTTCAGGAGTACCGAAAGCAACTACTACATCGTTGTGAACGTACAAGCCCAAGGTGTGGAAACCAAGGAATAAGGATACCCAGCTGAGGTGAGAGATGATCGCCTCTTTGTGCTGTAACATCCGGTCTAATACGTTGCCTTTGTTTTGTTCGGGATCGTAGTCACGAACCCAGAAGATTGCGGCGTGTGCAAAAGCACCAACCATCAAGAAACCAGCGATGTACTGGTGGTGGGTGTACAGTGCTGCCTGTGTGGTGTAGTCCTTAGCGATGAAAGCATAAGGAGGCAGAGCGTACATATGTTGAGCAACCAAGGAAGTAATTGTTCCTAACGCAGCCAAAGCCAAAGACAATTGGAAGTGTAAGGAGTTGTTGATGGTGTCGTACAGACCTTGGTGGGGCAGGTTAAACTGACCTTCGCTCTTGCTACCGGGAACTAAACCGGACTTGGAGTTGAGCATTTCTTTGATGCTGTGACCAATTCCGAAGTTAGTGCGGTACATATGACCAGCGATGATGAAGATCACAGCGATCGCCAAGTGGTGGTGAGCCATGTCAGTCAACCACAAGGATTCTGTTTGGGGGTGGAAACCGCCCAAGAATGTGAGGATCGCAGTACCAGCACCAGTGGAAGTACCAAAAAGATGGCCAGCAGTGTCAGGGTTCTGAGCGTAAACACCCCAGTTACCAGTGAAGAAGGGGGTTAAGCCTGCGGGGTGGGGAGCAACGGACAGGAAGTTATCCCAGCCTACATGGATACCACGGGATTCGGGGATAGCAACGTGAACCAAGTGACCAGTCCAAGCTAAGGAGCTAACACCGAACAAACCAGCCAGGTGGTGGTTCAGACGGGGTTCAGCACTCTTGAACCAAGAGAGGCTAGGACGGAACTTGGGTTGTAAGTGCAACCAACCAGCGAACAGGAACAATGCAGCCAACAGCAACAAGCCTAAAGAACCTACATACAGTTCTTGGTTTGTCCGCATCCCGATGGTGTACCACCAGTGATAAACACCGGAGTAAGCAATGTTTACAGGATTGCTTGCGCCAGCTTGAGTGAAAGCGTCAACTGCTGGTGCGCCGAAGTGGGGGTCCCAAATCGCATGGGCGATAGGACGGACATGAAGGGGATCTTTAATCCACTGTTCAAAGTTACCTTGCCAGGCTACGTGGAACAGGAGGCTGGAAGCCCACAAGAAAATGATTGCCAAGTGACCGAAGTGAGTGGCGAAAATCTTTTGGTAAAGATTTTCTTCTGTCATGCCATCGTGGCTCTCAAAGTCATTGCCCATGGCGATCGCATACCAAATGCGCCGCGTAGTTGGGTCCTGTGCGAGATCCTGGCTAAATTTTGGAAATTTTGTTGCCATAGGGTTGATGATTCCTCTGACCTTTAGCCATTGCTATCACTGCTACCAGTGAAATTTTGGATTTTGGGTTGGAGATTGATCCAAAACCCAAAATATTCACTGAAATTTTTTAACCTACTGAAAGGATGTGTGCGTGGAAGAATGCCCAGGTGGTGGCTATTCCTCCGAGTAGATAGTGAGCTACACCTACTGCCCGACCTTGAGTAATGCTCAAAGCACGGGGTTGAATTGTAGGAGCTACTTTCAGTTTATTATGCGCCCAGACGATGGACTCAATTAATTCTTGCCAGTAGCCACGACCACTGAACAGGAACATTAAGCTGAATGCCCAAACAAAGTGAGCGCCTAAGAACATCAGTCCATAAGCGGACAGTTCACTACCGTAGGAGTTGATTACTTGTGTAGCTTGCGCCCACAGGAAGTCACGTAACCAACCGTTGATGGTGATAGCACTTTGTGCAAAGTTGTCACCTGTGATATGACTTACCACACCATCATCTACTGTACCCCATACATCAGACTGCATTTTCCAGCTGAAGTGGAAAATTACAATTGACAAGGAGTTATACATCCAGAACAGTCCCAAGAATACATGGTCCCAACCAGAAACTTGGCAAGTACCACCACGGCCTGGACCGTCGCAAGGGAAGCGGAAGCCTAAGTTGGCTTTGTCTGGAATTAGACGAGAACTGCGAGCGTACAATACACCTTTGAGCAGAATCAGCACAGTCACGTGAATGGTGAAGGCGTGAATGTGGTGAATCATGAAGTCGGCTGTACCTAAAGGAATTGCAGCAGCAGCTACTTTTCCGCCTACAGCTAACACACCACCGCCAAACACATAACTTACTGCTTCTAGAGCGTTAGGTGCGGTTGTTCCTGGTGCTAAGTGGTGTAAGTTTTGTACCCACTGAGCAAACACTGGTTGCAATTGAATTGCAGCATCAGAGAACATATCTTGGGGACGACCCAAGGCACGCATGGTGTCGTTGTGGATGTACAAACCAAAGCTGTGGAAGCCTAGGAAAATACAAACCCAGTTGAGGTGAGAGATGATTGCATCACGGTGACGAATCACGCGATCCAATACGTTGTTTTGGTTCACAACGGGATCATAATCACGCACCATGAAGATTGCTGCGTGAGCAGCACCACCCACAATCAAGAAGCCACCGATCCAAATATGGTGAGTGAAGATACACAACTGAGTAGCGTAGTCAGTTGCCAAATAAGGATAGGGGGGCATCGCGTACATATGATGCGCGATGATGATTGTCAAGGAACCCAAGAAGGCCAGGTTAGTAGCCAACTGAGCGTGCCAAGAGGTGGTCAAGTTTTCATAAAGTCCTTTGTGGCCTTCGCCTGTGAAAGGACCTTTGTGGTTTTCTAGGATATCTTTGATACTGTGACCGATACCCCAGTTGGTGCGGTACATATGACCGGCAATGATGAACAGCACTGCGATCGCCAAGTGGTGATGAGCAATATCAGTCATCCACAAACCGCCTGTTACGGGGTTCAAGCCGCCTTTGAAGGTCAGAATGTCAGCATAAGTTCCCCAGTTCAAGGTGAAGAAAGGTGCTAAACCACTAGCAAAGCTGGGATACAACTCTGTGATTAAGTCTTTGTTCAAAATGAACTCATGGGGCAAGGGGATGTCCTTAATGGCAACACCAGCGTCTAATAGCTTGTTAACTGGTGCGGACACATGGATTAAGTGACCTGTCCATCCCAAAGAACCGCAACCTAGCAATACTGATAGGTGGTGATTCAACATTGACTCCACGTTCTGGAACCATTCCAGTTTGGGAGCGCGTTTGTGGTAATGGAACCAACCAGCGAACAGGAACAAGCCCGCTAATACTAAGCCGCCAATGGCAGTTACGTATAGTTGGAAAGAGCTAGTGATACCCCAGCCACGCCATACTTGGAACAAGCCAGAGGTGATTTGAATGCCGTGGAAACCACCGCCCATATCACCGTTTAAAATATCTTGTCCCACAATAGGCCAAACTGTTTGGGCGCTGGGCTTGACTCCTAATGGATCAGCCAGCCAAGCTTCATAGTTGGAGAACTTAGCGCCGTGGAATAACATTCCGCTTAACCAAATTGTCACTACAGCCAAGTGGCCAAAGTGAGCAGAGAAGATTTTGCGAGAAATGTCTTCTAAGTCGCTTGTATGTGTATCGAAGTCATGGGCGAGGGCGTGCAGGTCCCAAATCCAGGTGGTGGTTTTTGGTCCTTTAGCTAAGGTTCTGTCGAAGTGTCCTGGTTTAGCCCATTTCTCAAATGAGGTGGGTACAGGATCGTTATCAACGATGACTCTTGCTTTTTTCTCCTCTCGCTCCGGAGGACTAATCGTCATTCGACCTCCTCTGTGAATAGGGAATGAGGAATCATGTACACCACAGAGTGAATTTCACTCTTTGTCCCCAGATGTTTTTTGGGGACCTGTGGATTTGTTGTTTCTGTTGAATTATAGAGTCTGTACTTGTACTTTGTTGGAGACATTTTAACAATAATTCAAAATCGCCAGATTTATTGTCATATCTGCCTTTTTATATTCAAAGCTATTGTAAAAAAGTCAATACTTTTTCTATTAAATTTACAAACTATAACAATTCTTAAAATTTATGGTTAATCTCTAATACAGCTATAAATCATCATGTTGTAACTGGATATGTTGCTTATGCTGAAATTTAAATCTGTAAATTTAGTGATAAATATTACTTAATTTTCATATTTTTCATCTTTATGTAAAGAGATGAACCAAATTTTCTGTAAATCACAAAGTTACAACAGCTTGCCGTTTTCAGTAGTCAGCTTGCAGCAGCATAACCTTTGATATGTAAGGCTTTTTGATGTAAATTTGTAACTAAGTAAACTGCAATTTGCTGTATACCCCAGTCTGGGTTTATGGTATCTGGGGTGTAGGGTGTAAAGTGTAGTTAATAAATTTTGCTGAATAAAATCATAGGTATAGCAGCATGAAATATAAGCAAAAACAAGCTCTTAATAAATCCTTAAATAATAGTTTACCTATTTTTAAGTGGCTCTTGACTTTGGTACTGGTTTTAGTTTTAAGTAGTTGTGCTGATAAAGCTGGTGGACAAGACGTATTTATTGATAAGCAAAAACCAGTTGCTGAAATTGCCCAAGTTGATCGTAAATTTTCGGAAACTGCTCCTCCAAAGCTAATACAAGAACTAAGAGGAGATTTGGAAAATTATCAACCACAAGTAACAATACTTACGCCTACAGCAGATGAGATAATTGAAGATAATACTGTTACAGTCCGTTTTCAGGTTAAGGACTTACCAATTTTTAAAGATCCCAAATGGCAACTGGGACCACATTTGCACGTAATTCTTGACAATGAACCTTATATAGCTGTTTACGATTTAAATAAGCCTTTAGTATTCCCAGAGTTGTCCGCAGGTACTCATACTTTACGCGTATTTGCGTCTCGTCCTTGGCATGAAAGCTTTAAAAATGAAGGTGCTTATGCCCAAGCCACATTTCACGTCTTTACTAAAACCGACGATAACAACCCTGACCCTAATTTACCTCTTCTCACCTATAGTCGTCCTAATGGTAGTTATGGTGCTGAACCAATTATGTTGGATTTTTACCTAACTAACGCGCCTTTGCATCTTATGGCTGAAGATCATCCTGAAGACACAATGAGCGATTGGCGTATTCGTTGCACAATTAATGGTGAAAGTTTTATTTTTGACACATGGCAAACAGTCTACCTCAAAGGCTTTAAACCTGGTAAAAACTGGATAGAACTAGAATTTCTTGATAACCAAGGCAACCCAGTAAAAAATGTCTTTAATAGTACAGTGAGAGTGATTAATTACCAACCGGGTGGTAAAGATACTCTTTCTAGAATGGTAAGAGGGGAAGTTACGGCTGATGAAGTGCGTGGTATTGTAGATCCAAATTACACAGTTGAGATTCCTGTTACTGAACCTACACCTACTGTAACGCCCAAAGTCGAAATAACACCAGCACCTCAACCACAGATAGAACCCAAAGTAGAAAAACCCACAGTTCCAGAAATTGAAGTTTCTCCTATTCCTCAACCCCAGGTAGAACCCAAAGTAGAAATAACTCCTACTCCAGAAATTGAAGTTTCTCCTATTCCTCAACCCCAGGTAGAACCCAAAGTAGAAATAACTCCTACTCCAGAAATTGAAGTTTCTCCTATTCCTCAACCCCAGGTAGAACCTAAAGTAGAAAAACCCACAGTTCCAGAAATTGAAGTTTCTCCTATTCCTCAACCACAGGTAGAACCTAAAGTAGAAATAACTCCTACTCCAGAAATTGAAGTTTCTCCTATTCCTCAACCACAGGTAGAACCTAAAGTAGAAATAACTCCTACTCCAGAAATTGAAATTCGTAAAACACCCGCTGACTCATTAGAAACAGAGGAGTTGAAACCAGAAACAACAGAAAAAACAGGGTTAAACAGATTAAGTGAGTATTTTAAGAATCGAAATGTAATTAAACCCGAAGAGAAAAATTAACTAAAAATACTCAGTTGCAAATTTTGGGATAAAGTTTCCATCAAAGTCAGACCAGCTACAGAATTACCTATACTATCTAAAGCAGGACTGTAGCTGGCTATAGCTCCTTGATTTGGTACTATTGCTATCAAAGCCCCACTGATACCCGATTTCATGGGTAAACCAATTTTGACTGCATACTGAGGAGAAGCTTCATATAGTCCACAAGTTAACATTAAAGCGTTAACAATTTGGCGATGTTGGGAATTTATAAAACTACTTTTACAGGCTAATAATTTTCCTAATTTCGCTAAATCTTCCACAGTACCAGAAATACAGCATATTTGTTCATAAGTGTCAAGAGCCAATTCAATATTTTCAATGTGTTGAGTTTGGTAGAGATATTGAGCGATCGCCACATTTACCTGAGAACGAGTAGCACGCACGGAAGCCAACATTTCTACATCTAAATATAGTTGACTACCGGCTAATTTATTCAACCACTGACAAAACAACTGAGTGCGATGATTTCCATTTTTACCTGGTAACTTATCAGCTAAAGTAATAGCACCACTATTAATCATTGGGTTGCGGGGATGTCCATGATCAGCTATTAACTGTTCTAAAGAATTAAAAGGCATTGCTGAAGGTTCAACACCAACCGAGTTTAAAACATTTGCCGTTCCTAAATGTTCCAACAGATATAGTAAAGAAAAAGGTTTAATGACACTCATTAAAGGAAATATACAAGCGTTATCTCCTAAAGTGTAATTTTCTCCTGACTGACAATAGATATGAACAGCAACCCAACTAGGGTTAGCTAAAGCTAAAAGGGGTATCCGTTGCATCACACTTCCTTGTGTTGTTTGGTTTTTCCCTTGCTGAACCCAGAGAGATAAATTATTTATATTGATGTCTTGGAGTTGTATCAAAATGCTGATCTCAATCTTAAAATCTACAATAATCTTCTACAATAATCTAAAATTACTATGATTCCTCGTGTTAGAGCGCCAGAATTACCAGAAAATTACCCTTGGTTAAATACAGATAAACCCTTATCTCTAAAAGCACTCAGAGGGAGAATTATCATTTTAGACTTTTGGACATACTGTTGTATTAACTGTTTGCACATTTTACCAGACTTAAAATATTTAGAACGCAAATATCAAGATAGTCTAACAGTGATTGGTGTTCACTCTGGGAAATTTGACAACGAGAAAGAAATTGAAAATATCCGTCAAGCGATATTGCGTTATGACATTGAACATCCGATTTTAGTTGATAGTGATTTTCGCGTTTGGGAACATTATACTATCAAAGCTTGGCCTACTTTAATTATTATTGATCTACAAGGATATGTGATCGGGCAATTTGCAGGGGAAGGACATCTTCAAAAGATTGAAAACATGATCATTCAGATTTTGAGTAAAATCCCAAATCACATTAATATTCAACCATTAAAATTCACCTTAGAAAAACAGCATCAAACATTAATTACACCCTTAGCTTTTCCAGGTAAAGTTTTAGCTACACCAGACAGTTTATTTATTGCTGACTCTGGACATCATCGCGTAATTATGAGTAGTTTACAAGGGGAATTTATTCAGGTTATGGGAACAGGTAAACGGGGTGTAAAAGATGGTAATTTTCAAAGTTGTGAATTTTCTGCACCTCAAGGAATGACTTATGATAGTGACACTAAAAGTCTCTACATTGCTGATACAGAAAATCATCTTTTAAGAAAAATTGATTTACCAAAACAAATTGTAGAAACTATTGCAGGAACAGGGAAACAAAGTAATATCATCTATCCTCATGGTGGTAAAGCCTTGGAAATAGAATTAAATTCACCTTGGGATCTAGTTAAAGTCGGAAATTCTCTCTTTATTACAATGTCTGGAAATCATCAAATTTGGGAAATGAATTTATTAACAAATACCATTCATAGCTATGCTGGTAGTGGCGCAGAAGGTTGTGTAGATGGGAATTTTCAAGAATGTGCATTTGCTCAACCTAGTGGGATAACTACAAATGGTGAAGAGTTGTTTATTGCTGATAGTGAAACAAGTTCTATTAGGGGGGTGGAAATATCAGAAAATGGTAAGGTGAGAACTATTTGCGGTAGTGGGATGTTATTTGGTTTTGGTGATGTAGATGGAATAGGTGAGGAGGTTCGTCTACAGCATTGTTTGGGTGTAGAATATTTTAATCATCAGCTTTTTATTGCAGATACATATAATCATAAAATCAAATTAGTGAATCTGAGCAATGGGGAGTGTAAAACGATTTTATCAGGTGGGGAAAGTTGGGTTTTTTCTGAACCTTCAGGGTTGAGTTTTTTTGGTGATTTTCTCTATGTTTGTGATACAAATAATCATGTAATTAGAAGGGTAAATTTAGAAACTTTGGAGGTGATAATAATGGAGTTTGCTGGTTTATGTGCGTCTGGTGTGTGTTTTCCATCTTGAGGATTTAAACAATAATTAAACGCAGATGAACGCAGATGAACGCAGATGATAATGGATGATTTTATGTAATCTTATCTGAAAACAATGTTACGTATTTTTACGGCATGATTAGTTAAATAATAAATATGATATATTTATTATTGATGTAATTGAGTTTAATGATTTAGTATATTACTTGTTAGGTTGATGAACATGAAACATAAATTTATTCCTTTAGACTGTGATGATGATATATTGCTGATTAACAAAGATACATTTAAGGTTGATAGATTGAAAGAATTAGTTTTGCAAGAAATTCAATTAAAATTGAACTATGAAAATACTAAAACTCAGCAAAATGCCTTTGGAGAAATATTTATAGTTGATACTTATCTGTTGATAAATTCATTGAAGAATATTTTTATCGGTGAGAATGAGTTAGGTATTAATGATATTAATTTCCATATTAATATCAGTAATTGTCAATTCTTAAAAATTGGCGGTAAAGGTTGGAAAACCGGACAATTGCAAATTAATATATCAATTTCACCTAATAGAAACAACCCAGATAATGTTTACCTTGAGTTCTCACCTGATCAACCAGAAGAACCTGAATCACCATTAGATGATCTGAGAAAAATGATAAATAATACGTAGGGTTTATTAGCAACAGCGTAACGCACCATTTTGATTTAATCTATCTCAATAGCTTAATGATGAGGTAAAAATGATGGTAACAGTATCAATTAAAGATGAATACATTGAAGTTTTATCCGCATTAGGAGATTTACAAGAATCAATGGATTTGGCGCTTAAACAATATACTCTTGATAAGATTGCTGTAAAAATTGCTGAACTGCGTCACCGAGATATTAAGTATCAAGAAAAATATCAGTTAGATTATTCTAGGTTTTGTCAGAAAATATATGAAGATGAAGAATTTCTTCAACAAATAGAAAATTCTGTAGATAAAACATGGGAGATTGATTTAGCTGATTGGGAATTTTGTCATAAAGGAGTTGAAGATTGGATAGAAAAATTACAGACTATTTTGCTGACATATGTAAAATTCTCTAATTGTTGCTAATTCAATATTTATTTAAAGGAGTATTAATAAATATGATATAAAACAAGATTAATAACAAATCACAAATTAAGTATCAAAAACATGGAAAATCAAAATTTAAATACCCTAGAATATGTGAAACAAATGTCGTTATTATTGGAATTACCAATTAATAATGAATATAAAGATGGAGTGATTGCCAATTTTGAAAGAATCAAATCAATAGCAGAAGTAGTCAATAACTTCCCTTTACCAGAAGAAATAGAAATAGCAACTACTTTTGAACCATGAATGACGCTGTAAATATATCTCAAAATGTCTTATCAGGTAAATTTAGCGCAGTTGAAATTACCCAAACAACCTTAAATAAAATATCCACCAAAAATAAAGAATTAAACTGTTTTACTGAAATTACCACAGAAACAGCTTTAAAAGATGCTGCCAAAATAGATCAAGAAATTGCTCAAGGTAAAAATCCTGGTATATTGTCTGGTGTACCTTTTGCTGTTAAAAATTTATTTGATATAGCTGGTTTAACAACTTTAGCAGGGGCAAAAATCAATGCTGAAAATTTACCAGCTATTCAAGATGCAACCGCAGTTGCTAGGTTGAAAAAAGCCGGTGCAGTGTTGGTTGGTGCGTTGAATATGGACGAGTATGCTTATGGGTTTGTGACAGAAAATGCCCATTATGGTACAACTTGTAACCCCCATGATCTACAACGAATAGCGGGAGGTTCTTCGGGAGGTTCTGCTGCTGCTGTAGCTGCGGGTTTAGTTCCTTTCTCTTTGGGTTCAGATACGAATGGTTCTATTCGTGTTCCTGCGGCTTTATGTGGTATTTTTGGTTTTAAACCTACTTATGGCAGGTTATCCCGTGCGGGTGTAAAATTATTTTCTAGTAGTTTAGATCATATCGGACATTTTGCAACTTCTGTGAGAGATATTGCGACAATATTTGATGTTCTTCAGGGGGAAGATGAGCAAGATCCGGTTTGTACAAAACGTCCGATTGATTTATGTTTACCACAAATAAATAATGATATTTCTGGGATTAAAATTGCGATCGCCGATGATTATTTTACCCAAAAAGCAGAACCAGCAGCTTTAGCAGCAGTGGCAAAAGTTGCTAAGGCTTTAAATGTTACTGAATATGTCACAATACCAGAAGCGAAAATAGCTCGTGCTGCGGCATTTGTAATTACAGCTTGTGAAGGTGCAAATCTGCATTTAGAAAACTTAAAATCCCGTCCTCAAGATTTTGATCCAGCAACGCGAGATAGATTTTTAGCTGGTGCTTTAATTCCTAATTCTTGGTATATTCAAGCACAACGTTTTAGAAGATGGTATAGAGATCAAGTGAGAGAGATATTTGCAAATGTAGATATAATTATTGCCCCAACAACCCCAATTTCTGCCCCATTAATTGGACAACAAACAATGATTTTAGATGGTGAAGAAATTCTTGTCCGTCCACATTTAGGGTTGTTTACTCAACCATTGTCTTTTATTGGTTTACCTGTTTTATCAGTACCAATTAGGGAGAAAAATTCTCTACCTTTAGGAGTACAATTAATAGCTGCACCCTATAATGAAGCTTTGATTTTAAGAGTTGCAGCAGTTTTGGAAGCACAGGGAATTGTTTCTGGTGGTTTACTGCATGAATTTTGACTTCTGAGGTTTCGCCAAATAAATTATGAAAATCTGTGAAAATTTTTATATTGAGAAATTTCCAAATCGCGTTACAATCATTAAAGCTTAAATGAGTTAATTAGCTGATTCAGCTTTTAGCTAACTCCAACCATCTATCTAGGGCTTGCTGAATAAACCTAAAACCTTGATATATCAAAGGTTAGAGGCTGATAAACACAGAAATTAGTCCAAGAGTTTTGAAGGGTATACCGGAAAAAGTGTGCATTTTTTGGGATTTCAAGAGATGGCAAAGAAATTTTCCAATCTCCTCCTGACTCCTGACTCCTGACTCCTGACTCCTATGCCCTCACGGAAAGACTTTCTCAGTAACCCCTATCTATTCCCAAACTTGGGAAATTATATGTTACAGCTAGTAATTACTGTTTGTGTACTGCTTTTAGGTTCAGCATTGTGTTCTGCTACAGAAACGGCGCTGTTATCTGTTCCCACATTGAGAGTGCGACAATTAGCGGAATTTAAAAAACCTGCCGCAGTTGCACTTCTAGCGATTCGTGAAAACATGAATCGGCCTATTGCCACAATAGTAATCCTCAATAATATTTTCAACATTATTGGAAGTATTATCACAGGTAGTATTGCAACTCAAGTATTAGGAGATAGATGGCTTGGTATATTTTCGGGAATATTAACTTTTCTGATTATTATTTTTGGAGAAATTATACCCAAGACAATTGGTGAGAGATATTCTGAACAAATTGCTATACTCACAGCCATACCTGTAACGGGAATTTCTTTGGTTTTTACACCCTTAGTGTGGATTTTAGAAAATGTCACTGCACCATTTTCTCAAGGGAGAAAAAGACCAACAACCAACGAAGCAGAAATCAAACTCTTAGCAAATATTGGTCAACAAGAAGGTATTATCCAAAGTGATGAAGCAGAAATGATTCAGAGGGTATTTAGATTAAATGATGTGACAGCATCTGATTTAATGACACCCCAAATTATGCTGACATATATACGCGGTAATTTGACCTTGGCTGAAGCAAAAGCAGATATTATTGCTTCCCAACATACCCGGATTATTGTTATTGATGAATCTATTGATCAAGTGATGGGATTTGCTTTAAAACAGAGTTTACTTACAGCGATGGTGGAAGGAAGTGGTGAACAAAAAATTGCTGATTTAGCTAGAAAAGTGCGCTTTGTTCCTGAGATCATTCGTGCTGACAAACTGCTCAAAAATTTTATAGAATCCCATGAACATCTTGCAGTAGTAGTAGATGAATATGGATGTGTTGCTGGTGTGATTACTTTGGAAGATGTGCTGGAGGTAATAACTGGTGAAATTGTAGATGAGACTGATAAAACGGTCGATTTACAAGAAATTGCCAGGAAGAAACGAGCAAAAATGTTGCAGTCTATCAATACTCTTCATACTGGAGAAAAAACTGAAGAAAAACATGATAACTATGATCTAAAAATAGGAAACACAAATTAATTTAAAATTCCAAATTTTTGCAAAATAAGCTACGCGAAAAAAACTTAACATCCAGGAATTAAACATTGTGAACTTCCGGAGGATAAATAACTTTTCCTTGATATTTATCTTCATAACCTGAGAGTGGTTTCACCATAAAAAAGTCTTCAGGAACATTAAAAGGACATTCTATTTGATAATTTATGGCTGCTTGAAAACCAAAGGGGTGATAAAGTTTGGGATATCCCAAAACTACAACTAATGCTTCTCCTCTATTGTCTGCTAGTTCTAGGCCTGTTTTCAGTAATGCTTTTCCAATACCTTGATGTTGGAATTGGGGATGAACCGCCATTGGTGCTAAACTCAATACTGGTAGTTGTTCTTGTGCTGTTACTAAGTCAACATAGCTAAACATGATATAACCAACTACATGATCTTCAATTTCTGCAACTAAAGAAAGTTCAGATATGTAAGCGTTAGATGAGCGAATAAATTCCACAAGTTTAGCTTCTTTTTTTCCCCTAAAAGCTAGTGTGTTGACTTTTGCTATGGTTGGATAGTCGAGGATATTTTCAGCACGGATTTTCATAATCAAATTGTAATTATTTATGTAATTATTTATGAAAGTGTATGATTGGATTGTGGTTGGTGCAGGAATTACAGGTGCTGCACTTGCTTATGAATTAGCAAAAACGGGGTTTTCGGTACTGCTGCTAGAACAAGACAAAACACCACAAAATGCTACTCGCTATAGTTATGGTGGAATTGCTTATTGGTCTGGTACAACACCTGTGACACAACAACTATGTCAAGAAGCGATCGCTCGTTATCAAATCCTAGCGCCAGAATTAGATGCTGATATCCAATTCCGAGAATTAGATTTATTACTAACTATCGCTAATGATACTGAACCAAAGGTAGCAGCAGCATCCTATTCTCATCTTAGCACACCACCCCAGCTATTGAGTGTTCAAGAAGCTTGTGAGTTAGAACCATTACTCAATAAAAATGCTATCTCTGGTACTTTAACTGTCAAACATGGTCATGTCCATCCGCAAAAACTAAGGCAAGCATACATTCAAGCATTTCTACGTCTGGGGGGAGAAATACAGTTTACCAAAGTATTAGAACCTACATATATTTTTGTCGCTGACAAAAGTTTTAGAGGTGTAAAAACAACCACGGACACCTTCCACAGTGCTGATATAGCCATTTGTACTGGTGGAATGAGCCGAAAATTATTAAAATCAGTAGGTATTTCTGTGAAGATTTATTTTTCTCATGCAGAAATAATTGAAACTCCATCAGTGGATCTGCGGTTACGCACCTTAGTCACACCGGCGATTTTACAACGCCTTCAATTAGAAATTGCATCAACTCAAAATGATCAATTATGGGATCAACCTGGTGAAATAGTACCACCTATTTTAGATGCAGGTGCAGTCCAGTTTCTTGATGGTAGTTTGCGTTTAGGTCAAATTAGTCGTATTCTTACAGATCCCCATGAACAAATTAACTCAGAGGAAAGTGAAAAATGGTTGCGAACAAGTATCACGCACATATTACCAGCTTTGGGAAATTTACCAGGAACTTGGCATCATTGTTTAGTTGCATTTAGCAAAGATAAATTACCTTTAATTGGTACTATTCCCGAATTTGAACATATTCATATTTTCTCTGGTTTTAGCAGTCCGTTTGTTTTTGTTCCACCTTTAGCACAACGCTTTGCTAAATTTCTATCTGGACAGGAAGATAAGATTATTGATCAGTTGTTGACGCTACCCGCCTGAAAAGGACGGGGATTCTTGTTTCAATGGTAGGGACAATTCATGAATTGTCCCTACATCTTTTTCGGACAGGTCTAATTAGGGGTTGCTGAGAAAGTCTTTCCGTGAGGGCATAGGAGTCAGGAGTCAGGAGTCAGGAGGAGATTGGAAAATTTCTTTGCCATCTCTTAAAATCCCAAAAAATGCACACTTTTTCCGGTATACCCTTCAAAACCCTTGCACTAATTTCTGTGTTTATCAGCCTCTAACCTTTGATCTATCAAGGTTTTAGGTTTATTCAGCAAGCCCTAATTAATGATGATCGAACAAATCTAAATCTGTAACTGCGCCAACGCTACTAGAGGCTACGAGTTTAGCATATTTAGCTAACACACCTTTAGTATAGCGGGGTGGACGGGGTTGCCAGTTGGCACGACGACGGGCTAATTCTTCATCAGATACATTGATCTGTAATAACCGCGCATTAGCGTCAATGGTAATGCTATCACCTTCTTCTACCAAGGCAATATTACCACCAACTGCGGCTTCCGGGGCAACGTGACCAACTACCATCCCGTAAGTACCACCGGAAAAACGCCCATCGGTGATTAAACCCACGGAGTCACCTAAACCTGCACCAATAATAGCAGAGGTGGGAGCGAGCATTTCCCGCATTCCTGGACCGCCTTTAGGTCCTTCATAACGGACAATTACCACATCCCCAGCTTTGATTTTCCCTGCTAAAATGGCATCTAAACAAGATTCTTCTGATTCAAATACTCTCGCAGGTCCGGTAATGGCTGGTTTTTTCACCCCGGTAATTTTGGCAACTGCACCTTCAGTAGCTAGGTTGCCTTTGAGAATAGCTAGGTGTCCTTGGGCGTACATGGGGTTATTCCAAGGACGGATCACATCTTGAGCGGGTGATGGTTCATCAGGGATATCTGCTAAAACTTCGGCTACAGTTTGTCCTGAGATGGTAAGACAGTCACCATGTAACAGGCCATGAACTAAGAGCATTTTCATGACTTGGGGAATACCACCGGCTTTGTGTAAGTCTGTGGCTACATATCTACCACTGGGTTTTAAGTCACAGATGACGGGAACACGACCGCGAATAGTTTCAAAGTCGTCTAATGTCAGTTCTACACCAGCAGCACGGGCGATCGCCAGAAAATGTAAAACTGCATTGGTAGAACCACCCACGGCCATAATCACAGAAATGGCATTTTCTATAGATTTACGGGTGATAATTTGCCGGGGTAAGATTTGTTTACGGATAGCTTCTACTAAAACGGCTGCTGATTTGGCGGTACTTTCGGCTTTTTCTTCATCTTCTGCGGCCATGGTGGAGGAATAGGGTATACTCATGCCCATTGCTTCAAAGGCTGAGGACATGGTGTTAGCTGTGAACATTCCTCCGCAAGAACCAGCACCGGGACAAGCGTTACGTTCTACTGCTAATAGTTCATTTTCATCAATTTTACCGGCGCTGTGTTGACCTACTGCTTCAAAAGAACTGACAACGGTTAAGTCTTTACCGTCATATTTTCCGGGTTTAATTGTGCCACCATATACAAATATGGCGGGGATGTTCATACGTGCCATTGCTAACATAGCACCGGGCATATTTTTATCACAACCACCAATGGCCAGCACACCATCCATACTTTGCCCACTACAAGCGGTTTCGATAGAATCGGCGATGACTTCCCGGGAAACTAGGGAATATTTCATTCCTTCTGTTCCCATTGAAATGCCATCACTGATGGTAATAGTACCGAAAATCTGGGGCATTGCACCGGCTTCTTTTACACCAATTTCTGCTCTTTGGGCGAGTTTGTTAATGCCCATATTACAAGGGGTGATGGTGCTGTAACCATTGGCAATACCGACAATGGCTTTGTTAAAATCTTCATCTTGGAAACCAACCGCCCGTAACATAGCCCGGTTAGGCGATCGCTGCACCCCTTGAGTAACTACTTTACTTCTTAAATTTTCTGCCATTTTTATTGATTCCTTCTGTACCATGATCGCTATTATGGCGATTTTTGTGGGTTTTGTAGACTCTGTAGATTTTGTAGATTTTGTAGATATTTATTCTCTCAAAAAGTGGTCATTGGTTATTAGTTTCTTAGTTATTGATTTATTAATGATTGGCTTATTAATCATTGGTGATTATTTATGTATCAAATAAGTAGTCGTGTAAAATAAATTTTATAGTTAAATTTTATAGTTAAATTTTATAGTTAAATCTTATAGTTAGATTTTATAGTTAGATTTTATAGTTAGATTTTATAGTTAAACGATGTTTTAAAAGTGCTATTCCGTGAAGTAATGTAATTAAAATCATGGTATAAGCTGTTACACAGCTAAATTGTATAATCCTAATATTCTGAACTCTTGTTTAACAGGCAAGATGCCTGTTCCACTTATACAAATTAAATGAACAACAGCTTATCACTTTAAATTACTTAGTTTACAAATCTTTAGAAATTGTTAAAAAAAAATTTTTAGGTATAAATTAACTCCTATTAAAACCTCTCCCTTACAAGGTGAGATGCTTTAAAAAAACCTTAAAAAACCTTTTACGTAGTTATGTAATGACTTATGTAACAAGTGTAGAGATGTTAGTTTCTCGTAGATTATTAGTTCTGCTTTATACTTTTTTAACAAACTGCTACACAAAAAAAAATAAAAAAAATAAAAAAAATAAAAAAAATATACTTCATTTCAAAACTGTGTCACAACTATTATCGTATAATTAGATTCAAATATATATAGTGTCATCAAAGTAATCTGTGTGGGAGTAGTATACATAGGCGATCGCGCAACAGGCAAGACTCACCTAGCACTAGAGTTAGCCAACCCCGATGGTGAATATGTCAAAGTTAGTAATCTCGACTATGACAATCTTAGATTGTCATTGCTGGATGAAAATTACCAAGGCAAGCCCACGGATGCAGTAGCACCATATCAATATTATTTAGATATGAATGTGCGGCTACCATCTGGGAATAAGCAGGTTTTAGTAAATTGGGTTGATACAGGGGGGGAGGTATGGCGAAAAAGTTGGCAAAAAGATAATACTGATCGGTGGATTCAATTTTTAGATCCTATTCGCAATAGTGAAGGACTATTACTTATTCTCCCACCCCATCGGGGGATGAGTTTTCAAAGTGGTGTGGATGTAGAACAGTTCCCCACACAGAAACAATGGTGTAATCGTTTTGAGAGATGGGTAACATTTTTCCATCAACAATGTCCAAAAGTCAGACATTTGGCTATTTGTATGAACAAAGCTGATTTATTTTGTAATTTATCCACAGAAGGAGGAAAACTAGCTTATAAACCCTATGGTAGTTCCCTCAACTGGCAACAACGACATAGTTATGTTTTACAAAAATATTTTCGTCCGATTTATTCCCAGATAGAAAAATTAAATCAAGGTATTGATGGCGCTTCTGTGCGGTGTTTCATTACATCTATTTACCATCGGAGTCTCCTAGAATTACCGTGGATTTATTTAGGTAGTTTTTTAGCTAAATAGGTGTAAATTATGTAGATATTATGGATATTATTCAACGATAACAAAGATTTGAAAAATCATTACAAGGGTGTGATATGGGCAATATTCACGTAATTGGACCACAGGCTTCAGGAAAAACTACTTATTTAGCAGCTTTGGCTTATAAACCAAGCACAGCAGCTTGGAAAGCCAAAAATTTTAAAGTTCAAGCATTAAATGAAGAAACCAAAGAACTAGCAGATAAGGCAGAAAATATTATTGTAGAAGGTGCATCTTTAGAGCCTACTCAGACCTATGTTACAACCATTGATGATTTAAAAGTTTACTCATTTTTGATTGAAATCCAGAAAAAATGGCAAAAACCAGAAAAAATTAATTTAGCTGTCCGTGACTATCCAGGAGAAGTTTTTAAAGAATTAGAATCTGTATCTGCTGATCCAGTCCATGAAGAATTTATGAATGAGTGTTTAAGTAAAGATACTCAAGGGTGTTTAATTTTGTTAACTGAGTGGAAACAAGGAACAGATAAATTTTATAAACGAGTTTTCAAAAGGTTCATAGACTTAATGGATAAACAAGAAAGATTGCAGGATTTACGGTTAGCAGTAGCCATGAGTAAATGTGAAAGAGGGGAACTGTGGCCTGGTAGGTTAGATCCAGAAAATGATTTATTTGCCATTCATTTTCCAGACACCCTGACATTTTTAAAAGACAATATTCCCAGTAAAAATTTACAATTTTATGCCATTTCTACCTTTGGGGTTTTACACCGTACAGATCCACGACCAAATCGCAAAGAAGAATTAGGAAAACAGAACAGATATTCTGTTTTAAGAGAACCTGAACAATGGTCTCCCTATGGAATGATTTCCCCTCTTTATTGGTTGAGTACAGGTAAGAAGATGAAAGAAGATGCTTAATTTATTTAAAAGTAAAAATCAGACCCCATTACAAAGTAGTGTAGTGTTACGAGTGATAGGCGATCGCGCTTCTGGAAAAACCACATATATGGCTTCCTTAGCACGGTGGCCAAATGCTGATCCTGACAGTCCAGTGCAAGCTGTAACTGCTGTAGATGAAGGTGGAGAAGACTTGATCAATAAAGCTCAGAATATCTTAGAACAAGGGTTACAACTAGAACCAAATAAGTTAGAGAATATTTCAGAGGTTACAAATTGCACTTTGCAAATAAGTCTAAAAGAAAAAAAAATAGGTTCTCCATTGTTTAACCTGAATATCAGTTCTAGAGACTATTCAGGAGAATTTTTTAGTGACTTATTACATCAAAGTCAAAATCCCCAGTTAGAGGAATATTTAGAAGATTGTTTACAAGCTAATGGTATTATGTTTTTAGTTGATGGTAGCAGTCGCCGTAAAGACTTAGAATATGCCAATGGTTTAGATAAATTGTTGTTAGCACTGGATCGGAATGATATCAATGGCAGTAAGCGCCGAATTGCCTTAGTATTGAATAAATGTGAACAATCTGATTTATGGGTAAATCGAGATAAACCAGGATTTTTAGCATCAGCGCGGTTTCCCCAAGTTTGCCGCAAATTACAAGCTTGGCAACAAATGGGAGGAGGAGAGATAGAATTTTTTACAGCTTCTGCTTTTGGGATGTTAGGTAATAAATATCCCGAACCAAATGTTAACTTATTAAATAGGAGTAGAGGAGGAGTGAGAGCGGTAATTAAAAATCCTAAACTGTGGCGGCCTTTTGGTTTAGTTGCGCCCATTTATTGGCTGGCTAAAGGTTCACGTCATCCAGAATTAGATCATGTATGAAAGAAGTTAGCCATTTTTGATCTTACCCTCACCCTCTCCTAGAACACCGATTCATTAATTGTAAGGGCGAAGCATTCAGACAGAATATCAATGGTTTTAGCGATAGGTTATCAGCCGAATGCTTCGCCCCTACTAAAACCAAAATTTCAAAGCCTCTCTCCTTGTAGGTAAAAATAAAAAACATGATAAAAAATATGAGTTCACCAAACATTGAAATCCACGAATTTAGTACAGGTATTCACATTCAAAAACGGGATAATGGTTGGGTGTCCCTTGGTTTTACGGGACAATATATGAACGCTACTATTAACCCTATTCCTCAAGTTGTAGAAAGGGCGATCGCTAATCAAGAATTTGCTTTAACTGAAGGTGCATCTAGTGAAAAACCGGCAATTATTGGGCGGGTAGTAGGAAGTGGTGATGATGCTTGGTGTGTAATCGCTGTTGTTACACGAGGAGAGGATGAAGTGGGACGCAGTGCGGCTTTTTATCGTTATTTTTTATGTAAGGGAGATAACAGTTATTTACGGTATATATTGGCTTGGTGGGAACAAAATCAAAAACCAAGATTTAACCCTTTAGATGTTAAAGATAGTCCTCATTTATTTACAGGAGAAACTCCTAAACCTGATCATGATCAAATAAATGAATATAAATCTTTACCATTTGCACAACAAAAACCGATAGTTTTACCAGTAGAACGGCAAATTGATTTATATACTCTTAACAGTTTAGCTATTAGAAAACCTAATGAATCTAAAAATGGTTTACCTGTATCCTGGGCGTTTAATGTAGAAGCACTGGTAAAACCGGAACGTTTCCAAATAATTCAACCAGCATCACAAAAAGCCTATGACGGACTAACACGAGCCATTGCCAATGCTAGTCAGATTGTTTCAGCAGTAAATTTTGATGAAGCAGCGTTAAAGGCCGGGATTCGCAGTTTAATGAATAGTTCCCAAGTCAAACCGGAAGCAGTGGAGGAAATTGTTAAAGCTGTAGAAAATGAGGAAGTTACTGATGAATATTGGGAGAATTTATTTAATGGTCAAGGTGCGGATAAAGCGATCAAGCAAAAAATTTATAGTCCGCAAATGGTAAGATTGATGACAATAAGAGCGATGGTTTTACCAGAGACTTTACCGCAGTTTTTGGCATGGTTGAAGATTCAACCTGGTAAAAAACCTGATGAAAATCAAATGATGTCTTTAGAGTTGCAAAAAGCTATTCGGAAATCATTCCCTAAAGAACAACTATCAGCAGGAATTAAATATCTATTACCCAAGTTATTAGATGAGAAAATATCGGTAGATAGTCTTAGTTGGTTGTTAGCGATGGAAGGTAGTGCTTGGGTTTATGCTCAAAAGGAATTTTTTAATGATATTAAATATGATTTACAATTAATTCATGATCATTGTTATAATTCTAATAACTTATACCCAAATTCTGTTCTTAAAACTCAAATTAAAACTCAAAATGATTCATGGCAAAATAATTTGAAATGTGAAAAGGAAATTTGGGAAGGTTTAATACGCTATTGGAAAAGTATTCAATATCGCAACTGGAAAATTGAAGGATATCAACCTTTAGCTGAATTATTTGAAAATTTCAAAGAATATGATTTAGCTGCATATTTTTATCAAATCCAAGAGGGAGAAGTTAAAAAAGATTTATTTGATCTAGTAACTGATGCACCATACCGTCGCCGATCTTCATCTGTTGTTTTTGGTTTAAGTCTTGTACGAAAAAAGAATTTAATTGATCATGCCTTTGATTTTATTATTTTTATTGTGGAGTATGATATGAAACTTGGATTGGTTGTTCCTCTTTCCCTAGTAATCTTAGTTAGTGGTTGGTTTATCGGTACAAAAACTTGGCAATCTTCTACTAGTGCAACTGATATTGAAAAATCTTTGTGTAGTAAGACTTTTAACGATCCTCAAGAGAACAAAGACTGTCAGGTTATATTGCGAAATAATGACAAATTGACAGGTAGTGGCATTTATCCTTTTAATGAAATCAAGACATTAATTCCAGCGATTGTAAATGATGTTGTTGAGGAAAAAATTAACACACAAACACAAACAGCAACACAAACAACAACATCATCAACATCAACACAAACATCAGTAAATAAAAACCAGATAAAAGAAAAAGTCTCAAGCAAGCTAGAGGAAATCTTAGAAAAATCAATATCAGAAGGAGAACCTAAACTTCAATACGCGGATTTATCCCCTGATAAAGAATCAACAGACTTAGCGACTCAACAGCAATGGGTGAGAGCAATTTATATTTATCAAATTAACAACAAGATACCATATCAAAAAATCGCAGTTAATAATAGTGAAAAACTTAAATGTTTCTTGTGGATTTTATGTTCTAAGCCTAAGAACGATAATTCTAATAACCAAACTGTTCAGGTAAAAAACTCTAAGCTTTATAAAAAATTGACAGAAGATATTAAAGACAAAGTCAATGCTAAACCCTTTACAAGAGGGGACTAAGGAGGGTATTTTAAGGATTACAAATAATGAGCGCGATCGCTTGTGTTACCCTTTTACCCCACCCTAACCCTCCCCTATTGTTGTAAAATATAAATACTGCATTGAGAAACGATCACTTCCTGCGGAATGCTCTCCGAACAAAGTTTGTACATTTCTGGGTTTACTTACTGACAATAAGAGGATAACAAAATGAATACTAAATTACTTGATTCCCTGATTAAAATTATTAACTCTCTAAGTGATGAAGAAAAAAAGATCATCTCTCAAAATATAACTACATCGTTTCCTGTGCAGCAAAATAATTCTATCAATTTAGAAAATGAACCATTTATCGGAATGTGGAAAGATAGAAAAGATATGGAAGATAGTAATCAATGGTTACGTCAGTTAAGACAAAATGAGTGGAAAGTGGAAAAGTGATTACCGCTTTATTAAGGAACTTAATTTACACCCTTATCCCTAAAAATTAATCTAAAAATTAATATTTAAGCAATCAAAAGATCCACCAACCATGAGAATCTACCTTTACATCATAGCCGGCATTACATCAGCCTTACTAGGCTGGAATATAGGTCAATTTTTCCTCACAGATTTAGGGTTATTATCACAATTTCCCGAAATTGTCTTATTTCCTTGTATAGCAATTTCCTTAGCATTTGGTATGGTGATAAATGAAATATTTATCAGCAACCCTACCAGACCAAAACGCAGTTTGCAAACTGCCAAACAACCCCTATTAATCGCCTTGGGATTAGGTACACTTTCTGGTTTAATCGCTGGTATTATTTCCCAAATTCTCTTTTTGCCAATTATTCGTGTACCTACACCTATAGTCAGAACATTAGGATGGTTATTAATTGGTAGTTCTGTAGGTATTGCGGAAGGTTTAAGTTGGCGGTGGTATAGTATAGAAGCGGGAAGTAAAAAACGCTTTCAACAAAGATTAAAAACTAGCGTTCTTGCTGGTATTGGTGCGAGTTTTACCGCAGCAGTTTTGTTTGAAATAATGCGATTAAGTTGGGGGACAATGCCGGCGGAATTTAAAGGTATAGAAGATCCCATTGGTTTTAGCATTTTAGGTCTTTTATTAGGTGCTGCTTTTAGTCTCACTAACTCCCCTAGTTATATTGCAGCTTTGCGGGCGGGTAGAGGTTTTGAATATGTGGAATTTAAAGATGTTCCTCGACAATATATAGAATTTAATCATGATGTTAAAGAATCTGTAGAGTCTGTAGAGTCTGTAGAGTCTGTAGAGTCTGAGGATGATGTTAAAGAATTTGTAGAGTCTGTAGAGTCTGTAGAGTCTGAGGATGATGTTAAAGAATCTGTAGAGTCTGTAGAGTCTGTAGAGTCTGTAGAGTCTAAAAATGATGCTCAAAATCCACCAATACCAAATATCAATCAATCTTATCCTGCGATTGATAAGTCTTACCTATCATTTATCACAGAAACTGACAATATTAATGATGATGAAATTGAAGAAGGTTTATCAATTCAGTTACCTGGTAATGGTACAATCAGAATAGGCTGCACTGTTGAAAATACACATATTTCTATTCCTGGTCTACCGCTCCATGTTGCTGATATTAAACTAGAGAAAAGGACAGCTACTCTCATTCCAGATCATCAGTTTTTTTATGCGATAGAAGTAAATGGAACTAGGTTGAAGTCTCGACGCAGTATTCCTTTAAAACATAATTATGTTTTAACTTTTTATACAACAAGTGTCGATGGTATTAATGAAGAGAAATATTATCGTTTTGTCTACTATAACCGCTTTTTAGATCCCCAGGCTTAAAGACATGGTAAAAACAGAATTTACAACAGAATTTCCAGATGATCAAATATTGTCGGGTGGGCATACTTCGACAAGCTCAATACAGGTCCTGCCCGCCCATCGAAAATCAAAAATTATCAGTAAACAAATCATATCAATTACAGGCATTACCAGCATTACAGGCAAGATGCCTGTTCCACAAGAGTTGATTAAAAATTGTTTTATTGGTAAGTCTTTAGCTGTATTTTTGTTGTTGCTTGGTGCTTCATTTAATCCTACTTTAGCAGCAGTTAAACAAGCTGAAATTGTGGGTAGTCCTACAATTAAAAATGATAAAGTAACAGTTAGAATTAAGGTCAAAGATAAAAATGATAAACCTGTTATGGGTTTACAAGATACTAATTTTAAATTAACAGTTGATAATCGGACAGTCCAATTTAAACCTAAAGATTGGAAAAGTCCAGAAGAAAGTGTACCTCCTCCTGCTTGGATTATAGTTTTACTTGATTTTAGTGGTAGTATGAATCAGGTAGATAGTAGGGGAATCAAAAAAGTCACTGGTGCAATTAAGGCGATTCGGCAATTTACTAAAATTTCTGGAGAGAGGGGAGGAAATACACAAATTTCTATAGTTCCTTTTGGTAAGTCTGGCAATAATTGTCCTGAATATCCTGTCAATAAAGAAACTTTAGATAAATTTCTATCAGCCGATGATGTTAAACTAGGAAATCTTCTAGATTATTTATCTGGTTTAACTCCCTGTGCATCTACAGATTTATATGAACCTTTAACCAAAGCTGTGAAGTTTTTAGGTAATGAAAAAGACTCCCGTTTTAACTTGCCAGAAAATTCTTCCCAACCACAACCAAGACTATCAATAATTCTCTTGTCTGATGGTTATCATAATGCACTGAATGAATACGCTGATTTTGAGGCTTTAAAAAAGTTACTTAAAGGTTATGAAAACATTACAGTACATACTTTAGGTTATGGATTGACACCACAGGAATTAGGTATAAAATATAAATTAGGTAGACCTGCTACCCGTGGTGATATCAATACAAAAAAAGTTCCTGAAGCCCAATTTGTAGACCAAAAAAGATTAGCGGAAATTGCCAATTTAACGGGAGGTATTGCGGAGTTCTCTGGTGATGCAGAAACAATAGGAGAGAACTTACAATTATTTTTAAATGCTTTATTGGGAGAATATGAAATTACCTATACCCAACCCAATGCAGAACGGGGTTCTAAACACAATATTAAAGTGAGGGTAACTGAAAAAGGTAAATCTGTGGATTCAAAACAGGTAGAATATATTATGCCTGTGTTTGGGCGATCGCTTCCTTGGGAAGTTCGTTTAATGATGGTTATAACGGTGTTATTTATCGTTATTGTAGGGGGGATAGTTCCTTTTCACTATTGGGGAAAATATCTCAAAGCAGAAGGTAATAGATGAATTGAAATGATGAATTGAAATAATGAATTTAAAGAATGAATTGAAAGAGTGCATTTAAGGAATACAAAGGAATGAACTTGATGAAAATTCTTAGATTTTATGTAAGTGTTTTGAGTTTTTATTTCCTGACTGGTTGTTTACCAATTCAACCACTTAATGAAATGGGTATTTTTCAGAATAGTTCTCAGAATAATTCTCAGAATAATTCTCAGAATAGTTCTGGATGTTCTACCCAACCAACCACAGTTTTAAAAACCAACGATGTTAAACTTGTTTCTCTCAATTCTCAAACCATCACAGAGTCAGGGATGGTGACAAATAATAAATCACTTGGTTACACCTTTATAGGGAAAACAGGTAATAAGTTAGTTTATCAAACAAATCAAAATATTTGTATTTGGGTTTATACACCAGATAATAAATTAATGAATAATCCTGTTTTACCTGTTGATGGTAAATATATTATCCAAATTGCTGCTATGGAAGGTGCAACTACTTTTGATTTAGCATTGCAACTAGAAGATAATACCCAAGCTGTTAATTTATCATCTTCTCCTAAACCTGTAACAACAACTAAGATCAAAAAACCATCTTCTCCTAAACCTGTAACAACAACTAAGATCAAAAAACCATCTTCTCCTAAACCTGTAACAACAACTAAGATCAAAAAACCATCTTCTCCTAAACCTGTAACAACAACTAAGATCAAAAAAACTCAGACACAAAAAACAACTAATAATATCTCACCAAAAGAAAATATTTCTGAAAAATCAATATCAGTATCAACAATACCAAATAGAATATCACCAGCAAAAGCTATAAAGAACTATTATACTATGATTAATAATCAACAGTATGATTCAGCTTGGGATATTTACCCCACAGAAGTTAAAGAAGACAAAGAATTACACCCTAATGGTTATGATTCTTTTATTGAATGGTGGACAAAAGTTAATTATGTCAATGTTAATAATGTTAGTATTGCATCGGAGAATAATGATTCTGCTATTGTCAATTTTAGAAGTCGTTATGAAATGAAAAATGGTAAATCAATTCCTGTGAGATTAAAATTTTATCTTGTTTGGAATCAAGAAAATGAGAATTGGTACGTTACTAAAATTAAGCTAATTAATTCATAAAAATATGAAAATATACCTAAAAAACTTATTTATTTACTCTACCATTGTAACCTTTATCACATCACTCATGGCTTGTCAGAATGATTCTTTTTTACCTGATTTTACTACTTCCTCTGGTTGTAGTGAAAAACCTAAAGTTTCTTTGAATGCAAAAGATGTAGAAGCTATGGTACTACATGAAAGTACAATTACAAAATCTGGTCAAGTCAGCATTAATAAATCAGTTGGTTACACTTTTATGGGTAAAACTGGTAATAAGTTAGTTTATCAAACAAATCAGAATATTTGTATTTGGGTTTATACACCAGATAATAAATTAATGAATAATCCTGTTTTACCTGTTGATGGTAAATATATTATCCAAATTGGTGCTATGGAAGGTGCAACTACTTTTGATTTAGGATTACAATTACAAAAAGATGCAGAAACTCCAATATCATTAACTCAATCAAGTCTCTTAGAAACAAAACAGACAAAAAATTCAAATCGACAAGATCCTGCTGTTTTTATTAGAAATTATTATTTATCTTTAAACAACCGCGAGTATAGTCAAACATGGAGTAATTTATCAGATCAGTTTAAAAATTATTCTAGTAGTTATTCTGAATATCAAAAATGGTGGAATAGTGTTAAAGAAATCAAAATTGGTAACATTGAGATTGTAAACATTAGTAACAATACTGCTAGTATAGATGCTGAGTTATGGTATTATATGAACGATGGTAGAGAGTTTCAAGATACTCGCAATCGTATTTATTTAATATGGAGCGAAAATAATAATACCTGGCTAATTAATGATAAGTCTGAACCATGATGATCCAAGTTAATATTTATCCGAGATTTATCCGAGATTTATCTGAGACTTATCTGAGACTTATCTGAAAAAATAATTTTAGGGAAACTACATGATATGATCAAAAAGTTAATTGTGTGTTGTACCTGTCTATCTATCCTTGGTTGTCAAACAAACGTAAATCCACTTAACTCTATTTTTCAGAATAATGTTGTTACCTCCTCTGGTTGTGGTGATAAACCTACAGTTTCCTTGAGTGGAAAAGATGTAGAAGCAGTTGCATTAGATGAAAGTACAATTACCAAATCTGGTCAAGTTAGTGTTAATAAACATATTGGATATACTTTTACAGCAACCACAGGACAAAAATTAAGTTACAGCACTGATGCGGATATTTGTCTTTGGGTGTTTACTCCAAATAATGAAATTATCGACGGTGGAGAATTGCCTAAAAATGGTAAATATATTATTCAAGTAGCTGCACCCCAAGGGGTAAAAACTTTTGATTTAAAAATAAGTTTAGGAAATTTAGAAACTGCGGTATCTACTCCTACACCTGAATATACTCCTACACCTGAATCTAGTCCTACACTTAAATATACTGCTAGACCTAATACTACTAGAGCTAATACACCTGAATATACTCCTACACCTGAATATACTCCTACACCTGAATATACTCCTACACCTGAATATACTCCTACACCTGAATATACTCCTACACCTGTACAGCCACAACATGATATTTCTCAAGAAGAAGCATTAGAATTAGTCCAAAGATGGTATGCAGCAAAACCTCAGATATTTGGACCTCCTTTTGATACTAGCTTGGTAGATCAATTAGCAACAGGAAAACTACATACATTTACAACTAAACCTGATGGACCAGTAGCGTGGTTAGAAGAAAATGATGCTTATTACAAATACAATTCTTCAGAAATACAAAGAGTTATTGATTTTTCTAATTCGGGAAAATTACCTTACATAAAAGTTAGAGTATCCGAGGAACTGTATTTATACGGTAAAAGAGGAATTGATAGACAAAATTCAGGATCTTACACTAATAATTTTATCTACGTTTTTGAAAAAGAAAACGGAACTTGGAAAATTTATGATTATAGGAAGGTAGCAAGATGAATAATAAAACTCGGATCAAAAAATATAAAGTCAATAAAAAAGTATTATTGAAAAGGTTGATTTTCCTTTTCTTGTTACCTATTTCCTTGTTAATAATTATTGTTAATAAATTGATTGCGAATCAATCTGAAAAATCTCTACCTACAGTTCAACTAGATGTTACTTCTAATCCTAGTATTAGTGGTAAAAATGAGATTTCTGTGCCTTTTAGTAAGAGTCAAATTCCTGTTTCTTTATCAAAGGAAAATATAACAGAAAAAACAATAGAAAAAACAACAGAAAAAACAGAACAAATGTCAACTACTTCTCCATTAATAATGGAAAATACTATACAATTTACACCACCAAGTATAGGACTGAACGAAACAAGATTGATTCAACCTGATGATTATAATTTAGAAAATCTACCAAATAAATATGCTAGTCTAGTTTATAATGTCAAGTCTCCAGAATTTAAAAGTAATGAAAATCTAGACAACATAGTTAATCAAATTGTAAATTATGTAGAAAATAAAGGTTTGCCGAGTGATAAACTATCTGTTAGTTTATTACAAATAAATCAGCCAGAATTTCCTACTTATTCTGGGTATTTATCAAAAGAACCTAGATTTACTGCAAGTGTAGTAAAATTATTTTGGATGGTTTATTTGTATGGAAATTACAACAGTAATCAGTTACAACAAGGAATCATTTCTGATAAAGATGTAAAGAAAATGATTCAGGATTCAGATAACGAATCTTCTAGTGTGATTGTAGATAAAATCTCAGGAACAGAATCAGGTAAATCTCTATCAGATGAAGAGTTACAAGACTGGCTGCAAAAGCGTTTAGCCATGAACTTATTTTTTCAAGATGCTGGTTATTATATAATTAATATCAGCCAAAAAGTGTTTCCTACTTCTTATAAAAAAAATGATGGACCTGTAGGCAGAGATTTACAAATTCGTCGTAGTGAAACAAACCCTATTCGCAATTATACTACATCTTATGATGTAGCAAGATTATTATATGAAATATATACCGAAAAATCAATTTCTAAACAATATAGTAGAAAAATGAAAAAATTAATGAAAAGAGATTTAGCGCCAGCAGCTTGGAAAAATAAACAATTTAATGCTATTGAGGGTTTTTTGGGTCAGGGACTACCTGAAGATGTTGAGTTTTATTCAAAAATGGGCTGGAACTCTAAAACTCGTAACGACGCAGCTATCATAATTAGTCCTGATGGAAAATGTAAATATATATTAGTTGTTTTTGGAGATGACCCAAGTTTTTTTCAAGATAAAACTTTATTTCCAGAAATCTCGCGTTTAGTTTACGAAAAAATGCTAAATAGTCCCAATACAATATCTGAATTAAATCCATGACAACTTTTAATCTACTTAATCGCTTAAAAAACAACAAACCTCTACTATTTGCAATATACGGCGCTGGTGGATGTTTGACAGCAGCAATTTTATTAGGAGAACCATTTTTAGCCTTAACTAAATCTGATACACCTACCCAAAACGAACCCCAAGCAATAGTTTTGTTAATTGACACATCCTCAAGTATGAGTGATGGCAAATTAACAGAAGTCAAAACCGCAGCTAGTAAATTTATAGAACGTCGTAATTTACAGACGGATCAAATAGCAGTCGTCAATTTTGGTATAGACGTTAAAACTGTTACTCCTCTGACAAACGACATTAATACTTTAAATAATGCCATTAGTAGTTTATCAGAACAAGGTTCTACACCAATGGCTCAAGGTATGGATACAGCTTTAGGAGAATTACAAACAACTACATTAAATCAGAACATCAATAATAATATCATTTTATTTACCGATGGTATACCAGATGATCCCAATTTTGCTTATAATTCAGCCTTAGCAACTAGAAACGCAGGAATAAAATTAATTGCAGTCGCTACTGGAGACGCGGATATTAATTATTTAACTCAAATTACAGGCGATCGCTCTTTAGTATTTTATGCTAATTCCGGTCAATTTGATCAAGCATTTCGCAACGCAGAAGCTGTAATTTATCAACAATTAGTTGAGTCTAATTCTAGAGAAAACTATAGTATTGGTGATTTATTATTACGTATGAGTGGTTGGACAGCATTTTTAGCAATGGGAATATCCCTAGCTTTAATTATGGGACAAAACCGCTATATGCGTTTACCTTTATTAACAACAAAAAAAGGAATTATTGCCGTCAGTGGTAGTTTAATAGCAGGAACAATAGCAGGTACAACAGGACAATTATTATTTTTAATATTTTCACCTCTATCTAATATAGCATTATTAGAAGTTGGTAGAATTGCCGGCTGGGTAATTTTAGGAGCGTTAGTAGGAGGAGGTACAAAATTTTTCGTTCCTAATTTAAACCTCAAAAATGCCTTAATAGGAGGAACAATTGGCGGGGGAATTGGTGCTAGTGGTTTTTTAATTACTGCTAGTATTTTTGGTGATATTTTGGGGCGGTTATCCGGTGCATCTATCCTGGGATTTTTTATTGGTTTAATGATAGCGTGGATAGAACAAAAACAATTAGCATCAGCACCATATTTATTGGTACATTGGACACCCACGGAACAAACAACATATTTATTAGGGACAAAACCAATTTTAATTGGTACATCTTTAAATGTGGAAATTCCTGTAAATGCTACTGATGGATTTACACCAATTACTGCTAAAATCTTCAAAGAAGGAGAAAATATTATTATGGAATTTAATCAAGAATATGCGATGATGAAAAAAATGAAGAAAACAACTCAAGATTTAAAGATTGGAGATACTCGGAAACTAGGACAAATTACCATAGAAGTCAAGGATAAAACCGCTAATCAATAGTTAACTAATAATGGTTAAATATACATTTTACCTCAAAATCCAAAACTCCAACGAAAGGTATGAATACACCCTAGATTTAAACCCCATGCAAGAAGATACACCAGAACAGGTTTTTACTCCTACCATAAAAGAAACTATCCGTACAACATTACAAAATCTCAGCTTATCAGCAATCAAGGATCACCAACTTAATAACATTATTCAAACCTGGATAGAAGATATTAGAGAGGGTTATAGATTTAGTTCCCTAACTCTCAATTTAAGATTATTGATAGAGGAGAACATTGACAAATTACAAGAAACCGGCAATCAAGAAACCCCGAAAATTATTAACCCAGATATATCAGATATAGAACCACAATTTGGGATGTTACCACCTTTGAATTTTGTGTAATCATGTTTATTTAATTATTCAACAATCATTCAATAATCATTCAATAATCATTCAATAATCATTCAATTAGGACATAAAAATGCAGAACGCTATTAACGTTAATATTACTCCCCATCGGGAATTTATGCCAGCAGACAGCACAGCACAAAAATTATTTGTGATGTTGAAATTACGCCCCATTAAAGATGTAGCTACAAGTCGCCCACCTACCACATTTACCTTTGTGATTGACACCAGTGGATCAATGTATGAAGTAGTAGCAGGAGATGTCAAACCTACAGGTATTACTTATCAACAAGATGGGAAACAATATCAACAAGTCACAGGGGGAAAATCAAAAATAGATATAGTGATTGAATCCTTATTAGCATTAGTCAATTCAGGAAAATTAACAACAAGCGATCGCATTGCCATAGTCCAATTTGATGATAATGCTTCCCAAATTATTGGGTTAACCAGTGCTACAGAAGTCCAAAAACTAGAAACCGCCATTAACAACCTGAGAGAATTTTCCGGTGGTACACGCATGGGTTTAGGATTACGGCGTGCATTTGATTTGTTAAGTGAACAACAAATGACAGTCAAACGTATCCTATTATTTACCGATGGACAAACATTTGATGAAGATCAATGTCGGTCAATTGCTAATAATTTAGCCACTAATAATATACCAATTACAGCCTTAGGAGTAGGGGAAGAATTTAACGAAGATTTACTGACTCATCTTAGCGATTTTACAGGAGGAACATTACTATATATAGTACCAGGAATTGCCAAAGGTACAGAAACATCAATTTTAGATTTACCTCATAAAATCATCGCTGAATATAGCCAAGCCCAACAAGAAGTTATCACTAATTTAGCCTTAACAGTAAAAACAGTCAAAGGAGTAGAACTAACCCGCGTAGTTCGTGCTTATCCTACCCAAGCAGAATTTCCTCTCAATCAAGATCCTTATCCATTGGGAAATGCGATCGCTAATGACGAAACCATATTTATTTTAGAATTTACCATTAATAACCGCCCTGCTTCTCGTGTACGTATTGCCCAACTAGGATTAACGTATGACATTCCTGGGCAAAAAATCCGTGGTGAACTACCACCACAAAACCTAATTATTCAATTTATTCCCGGAGAACAAAATGTAGCCCAAGTTAATAAAGAAGTCATGGATTATGTACAACAATGCAACATATCTAACTTAGTTGATCAAGCTACTAGAATAGCAGAAAAAGACCCAGAAAAAGCCGAACAGATATTAGAAACAGCCCGACGCATGACAGTTAAAATCGGCAACACAGACATGACAGAATCCTTAAATAACGCCCAAGCAGAACTGCGTAAAACCCGAAAAATCTCACCAGGAACTCGGAAAACCGTGAAAATGGGTGCAAAAGGTAAAACCGTGAAAATGGGTGACGATATTAATGAAATGCCATCAGAAGAAGAAATGCGAAAACTCACAGGAACATAGTAATTGATAATTGATAATTGATAATTCCTAATTCAAAGTTAGGGGTGACTGTAAAACCTTGCACGAAAACAATTAATAATTGAAAATCAGGAGAAAAAACCATGATTACTTGTACAGCTTGTGGCTATGATCAAAACCCAGACAACTCAGAATTTTGTAACGCTTGCGGTTCAGAACTGCAAACTATCATCATACCCCCACCAATCACACCCCCACCAATCACACCCTCACCAATCAAACCCTCACCAATCATAGAACCAAGCGTAGCACCTACAGTCATTCAACCACCCCTACCACAACCTAACTATCCCATAATTACTAATACATTCACTACAAATACATCCACCAATGCTAAAATAATATGCAAACAAATTAACGCCCCCATTCCAGAATTTCTCATAGAGAATAACGCCATAGTAGGTATATTTGATCCTGACGTTGGACCAGTAGATATAGATTTAGAAACATTTTTTGGAGGAGAAACAGTATCTCGTAATCATGGCGAAATTTATCATGAACTAGGAACATGGAAAGTCAAAGATTTAGGTTCTACCAATGGTATATTTATCAAATCCCAAGGACAAACGCGCTTTAGTTCCAGAATTACCATACCCACCCCCTTAAACTCTGGTGATGAAATAGCATTTGGTAAAGTTAGATTTCTATTTCAAACCTTATGAAAAATATGAAAAATCAAACTTCCTTTTTCAGCTTAAAACTAAATAAACCCTAAAAATACCACCTAAATACCCGCAAAATTTAATAACCTAAAAATCGGGTATTTATTCTTATTCTCTTTGTAACTCTGCGTCTGGCGCGTGAAAAAAAATGAGTGAAATTACAAATCCATCGCCATTAATAATTCAAGAAAACATCTGTTGTCAAATCCAAAACCTGCAAATAGAAATCATCTCCTACTTAGGACAAATCACACCTGAGATTGATTACTTTCAAGTTAACATCATAGATGCTGAAAAACCAGGGTTACTCAGAATAGGTGGAACTGACAGCGCCCTCAACCGAGAATTAGAATTAAGAAACCAATTAGGAGATTATAAATTAATTTCTCCACTCCTAGCGCACACCATAGAAGATCCTATAAATATTCAAGTTTCTCATTTACCAATTGCTGATAACACAGAAATAGATACACAATCAGAAATTTTCAAAACAGAAACTTTAGCAGATGAATATTTAGCAGATGAAACTTTAGAAGATGAATATTTAGCAGATGAATATTATCCAGAAACTGAAATCATCACCAACACATCCAATCAAAAACTCCTACTATTAACCTACCTTCCCCAAGAAAATCAAACCTTAGAAACTTGGTTAAAAACCGAAAATTCCTTAGAACAATCATTATTAATTACCAGCCAAATCTGTCAATTATTCCGCTATTTACATCAAAGAAAATGGTGTATTATTAATATAATACCCCAATTTATGCAAATAGGAACACCCATCCAATTCTTTGATTTAACTAGCGCCTATCCTGTCGGTGAAAATCTCAATATTGGCTTAATGGGAAACTATTGCGCCCCTGAATTAGCATACTGTAAATATCCTATTCAAGAAACAATGAGTAGTTACACAGTAGCAGGATTATTATATCATATAATTCACAACCAAAATCTACCTAACGATCCCACTATAGAAATACAAATCAAACCCATTCCTCACCTGTATCAAATCCTGAAGATTTGCTTATCTCCCATCCCGGAAGAAAGATTTACATTAGAACAATTATTAACAATATTAGTTAATACCCGTCAAGAAATTAGCATACCAGATATTACTTGGGAAGTAGCCAGTTTGTCTACTGTAGGATTATCAATAAACCGCCTGAAGAATGAAGATAACTATGGAATTAAACAACAAAAAAACAGTGGGCAAGAAACTATAATTTTAGCTGCGATCGCTGATGGTATGGGAGGAATGTCCCAAGGAGAATTAGCCAGTAAATTAGCAATTAAAACCATCTTAGAAACACCCATACCTCCAACAAATCAAACCAAAGAACAATATCAAGAATGGTTAACCTCCTTATTTATCCAAGCTAATGAAACAGTATCCAACCAAGTTAAAGAAGGAGGAACAACCCTCAGCGTAATTTTTGCCATATCCCAACAATTGATGATCAGTCATGTGGGCGATAGTCGCATTTATTTACTACGTCAAGGAGAAATAAAACAACTGAGTCAAGATCATTCCCTCGTTGCTATATTATTAGCTAGTGGACAAATTACAGAAGCCGAAATTACCACACATCCAGATAGAAACGTTCTCACCAAATCCATCGGCGGAAAAAAGAGATTAAGCCATGATTACGTTCAAGATTTAAGACAAACAACCTCAGAATTAACAATGAAATTAGCAGATCAAGATATCATTTTACTATGTTCTGATGGTGTTTGGGACTTAGTTTCTCAAACTGAACTAGCGGAAAATTTCACCAATCAATCAAATTTACAAACAGCCGTAAATGCTACTATTAACCAAGTATTAGAACGAGGTGCATCTGATAATGCTACCCTGTTAGCAATACGATGTTTAGTTAGTTATCTTTAGTTAATCACCAATCACCAATCACCAATCACCAATCACCCATTACTCATTAACATCTATGCAATGCCCCACCTGTCTCACTGATAATGTAGATCATGCTACTATTTGTATTGCTTGCGGTACACCTTTAACCCCCCATTCCCCTACATCAAATCTGCATTTATCCCCAGGAACATTAATTGGCAATGGTAGATATAGAATAGAAAATGTCTTAGGACAAGGTGGATTTGGTATTACTTATGCGGCAACATATTTACAAAATTCCGCCAAAGTTGCCATCAAAGAACTATGGCCAGAAAATGCAGCCAGACAAGGTAATACAGTTTTGTGGCCAATGTCAATTACTCCCGTACAGCGTCAAGAACAACTGCAAAAATTCCAAATAGAAGCCAACTATTTACAACAATGTGTACATCCAAATATCGCTAAAATTTATGAGTATTTCTTAGAAAATAACACTGCATACATGATCATGGAATTACTGGTTGGTAAATCCTTAGATCAGATATTAGCAACAGAAGGAATATTAGCCGAAGATCGAGTTAAACATTATTTTCTGCAAATTGCTGACGCTTTAAAAGTAATTCACAGTCATAATTTATTACATCGAGATATCAAACCAGAAAATATTATTGTTGTATCTCCACATCAAGCGGTATTAATTGATTTTGGTGCAGCCAGAGAATTTATTGCCAATCAAACTGGAGATATGACTAGAATCTTAACACCGGGATATGCACCCTATGAACAATATATTCAAAAAGGTAAACGATTCCCTGGTACTGATATTTATGCTTTATGTGCATCAATGTATGAATTACTAACGGGAAAATTACCAACAGAAGCAACAGAAAGGGCTAGTGCATTTTTACAAAACAGTGCCTTAAATACATTAAATACATTAAATACATTAGTAGATCCATTAATTGCACCGCGACAACTCCGCCCTGATTTAAGTCCTGTAATGGAAAAAGTTATATTAACAGGAATGCAATTTAGAATAGAAGATAGATTTCAAACTGCTGATGAATTAATAGCGGCACTCCAAGGTAAATTTATTTCTCCCCAACATCAACGGGCTAAGGAATTAGTAAAACAAGGTAAATTAAATGATGCAGCCCAAGCATATCAAAAATATTTGTCAGTTGAACCAGAAAACGGGGAAGCAGCCGTAGAACTAGCATTATTACAAATATATATTGATGAACAAGAAGCAGAAATAGATGCTCAAAATGCCATTAAATTACAAGCAAATGATGGCAGAGGATACGGAGTTTTAGGATTGATTAATTGCCGTCGAAACAATTGGCAAGAAGCGGTAAAAAATTTACAAATAGCTGTTAATTTATCTCCTAATGAAACTTGGATACAAGCTAATTATGCGTGGGCATTAGCTAAATCTGGTAATTTAGCAGCAGCCGAAAAAACCATAGATACAGTATTAAAAATCCAACCAGATTGTACTTTTGCTTTAAGTTTGCAATCATGGATATATGTACAGCAACAACAATGGAAGTTAGCGATCCGTACAGCTACTCAAGCAATATTTAAATTAAATAATCAAGTACAAAATCAGCTAAATCATCATGAAAAGCAATTACAAACTAACTTACAAAATAGTTTATATCCTTATTTAATTATTGCTTTAGAAAAAGCCGTTGTCACTAAACAAGCTAATGATGTAGATAGAAGAATTGCAGAATTTATTCACCAAGTACCTAATAGTAGTATAGCTTGGGGTTTAAAAGGTTGGAAACAAGGGAATCAATACTTATGGCAAGATGCACTTATCAGTTTTGAAAAAGCTGCCCATCAAACATCTCATCAAACATCTATTCCTGGTTGGGTATTACTTAATTATGGGATTACTCAAGAGAATTTAAAAAACTATCAAAGTGCTATTCAAATATATGAAAATTATTTACAAACATTCCCACCCCTAGCTTTTCCTTACTTTCGTCTTGGTACTTTATACGCCCAAATAGGAGTATGGAATCAGGCTAAGTTATATCTAGAAAAAGCCATTAAATGTAATGGCAATTATGCAGAAGCATATCATAATTTAGGTTGGGTATTAATGAATATTAAAAATCAAGCTGGGGAAATAGAAAATAGCCGAGAAATGTTATCTGCTTATAGTCAAGCTATCAAATTATATACCTTGTCTGCAACGTCCCAAAGTTTGCAAATAGCGGCAAATATTAAACAGGCATTTCAATTAATAGGTGTGAATATAGGTGTGAATATTTAGGGATTACTTAGTAAATAGGGTTTGCTGAATAAACCTAAAACCTTGATATATCAAAGGTTAGAGGCTGATAAACACAGAAATTAGTGCAAGGGTTTTGAAGGGTATACCGGAAAAAGTGTGCATTTTTGGGGATTTCAAGAGATGGCAAAGAAATTTTCAAATCTCCTCCTGACTCCTGACTCCTATGCCCTCACGGAAAGACTTTCTCAGCAACCCCTAAATATTAGGGTAGGGACAATTCATGAATTGTCCCTACAAAGATTTTAGATTATGCACATTTCAAGATCATTCCTCCTAATCATTACTCCTAAAAAGGTAAAAATTGCAATAATACAGATCCCAGACTACCAACAAAATCCATAAAACTGGGTTTACCCTTGCTGATATTTTCTGTATAGGGTGTTTTCAATTCTAAAATAAAAGCTTGTGCTGTTTGTAAACCTTCGCTATTTTTTTGCTCTTCAAACAGTTTTACGGCGATTTGGGCATCTTCTAAGGCGCTTTTTCTGTCTAAGTTTTGGTAACTAGCTACACCACGGGATAAATAAGCACCTGCATAGTCTGGTTTGAGAGCGATCGCTTGACTAAAATAATCAATAGCCTGTTTGAGATTACCTTTTTCTGCTGCTGCTACACCCCAAGCATAAAAGTCTTCTGGTTTAGCTATTTGTGCAGGTATGCCTAAAGCACCTTGAAAGTTAGTACCGTTAAGGTTTGCACCTGCCAATTCTACATTCATTAAGTAGGTATTTCTCAAATCTGCACCAGTTAAATTTGCGCCATTGAGTTTAGCATCGATCAAATTTGCGCCAAATAAACTCGCACCAGTTAAGTTTGCACCCCGCAAGTCTGCACCACTCAAGTTAGCACGACTCAAGTTAGCACCTGCAAGATTCGCACCGCTTAAATTTGCTCCTGATAAGTCCGCCATGACTAACCCAGCATTGCGGAGATTGCAGTTAAAGCATTTATTGGTTGCTAATAACTGTCTTATCTGTTCATAATTAGAAGCTTTTGCGGTTAATGGTAAGCTGATGGTAAGTAAAAATGCTGCTGTGGCAATAATTTGGTTTTTCATAATCAGTGTTACAAGAGTAAAAATTCAAAAGTCAGTAGTCAGAATAAAACTCAATACTGATAAAATATTGAACCCAATTTAACATACTGGGAATAGAGAGTAGGGAAGAAAGCAAGTTAAAATTTTGCTCTACCTACTCTGATACGGGAAAGGCAACCCCACCCCTACTGACTCCTGATTACTGATTTGAATTTCTGTCTTTTGAATCCAATTCTTTATTTTTGTAACGTTGAGTTAACAGAAAAACAGTATGATTATGTGAGGGAGTTTGCGCCACTTCTTTTTTAGCATTAGACCAACCGATATCTGAAAATAGGCTGACGCTAAATGTTAGGATGGATGCTAATAATAGTTTTTCTAGCATAAGCGTAACTCCTCATAATCACCACGCAATAACTTAATAATTTATATATTTACAAATGATTTACCTGATTAGAAAATAACTAACTATTTAATCAAGTATCAATGATTTCAATGTTATAATTTCAGTCATTACTATCACAACGGTATTTTTACTGTATTTTCAGTTTTGCACCACTTATCTGTTCATCCTTTTTGATTTATTGTTTAAGAGGTTGTCTTAAAAGTTTTTGGCGAATATAATAGAGCCTCCGGCACGCCTGACGGCGAACGCTACTACACAAGCAAAGTCCACTAGTGGACTAACGAAAAATTGAGGTTTTGTCTGTGTAGATGTGATTTCTAATCACTCAATTTAGACTTTTCCAACATCCTCTAAGGTACAATCTAACGAAGAAGTCAGATTTGTACGGCTGATATCAATCTAGAGCATATATCTATCTAGGGGTTGCTGAGAAAGTCTTTCCGTGAGGGCATAGGAGTCAGGAGTCAGGAGTCAGGAGTCAGGAGGAGATTTGAAAATTTCTTTGCCATCTCTTGAAATCCGAAAAAATGCACACTTTTTCCGGTATACCCTTCAAAACCCTTGCACTAATTTCTGTGTTTATCAGCCTCTAACCTTTGATATATCAAGGTTTTAGGTTTATTCAGCAAACCCTATCTATAACCAATGGCATAAATATAACTTAAATATAACTTCATCCAAGGGATTGATGATACTTGCATTCAAAAACGTAGTAATAGAGTTATGGCCTTAAAGTCATTCAGAAATAACAGGAATATCAAAAGATTTCTGTTTTGCTGTTGGAGGAATATAAAGCATGGTTATAGGTATACATAGACGTGCTGTAGGGGTATTTCCTGATCGCCGGGATGCTGAACAGGCGTTACATGAACTGAGACATTCAGGCTTTCCAATGGAAAGAGTTTCTGTTATCGCTAGACATCACGAAAATGAAGAAATTGCTGGTCATCAAGTCCGTGAGAAAGTTGGTGATCAGGCGGAAGAAGGTGCAACAATTGGGGCAATTTCTGGTGGTGTTTTAGGTGGTATAACTGGTTTATTAGTGGGACTAGGAACGTTAGCTATTCCCGGAGTCGGTCCAATTATGTTGGCTGGTGCTACAGCTACAGCTTTAGTAACAACCCTTGCTGGTGCTGGTATTGGTGCTGCGGCGGGAGGTTTAATTGGTGCGTTAATTGGTTTAGGAATTCCCGAAGAAAAAGCCAAAATTTATCATGATAGAGTACAGAGAGGAGAATATTTAGTCATTATTGATGGTACAGATGCGGAAATTGCTAGAGCTAAAGAAATTCTGCATCATTGGCGAATAGAAGAATTTGAAGTTTATGATCAACCGGATGGTAAACAACCAACTACAGAAGCTGTTCATCAGGATGTAACTGTTCCTAGAGAAACAACTGTTCCTACAGAAACAACTGTTCATAGAGAAACGACTGTTCTTAAATATGCAATTGGCTATTTTTCACTGCTGCAAGATGCGGAAACTGCTATTAATGATTTAAGAAATGCAGGTTTTCCCTTGAACCAAATTGCTTTAATACACAGAGAACGTCAACACAGAGATGCTTTTGGGGGTGTTCATTGGAGCGATCGCTTTGAGTCTACTCGCTTTAATATTCCCGATCATCAAACTCAGTTTTACAACGAACGCATCCATCAAGGAGATTATATCATTATCGCTGGTGGTACAGATACCGATATTCACCGCGCTGCAACTATTCTCAACCGACATGGAATTAAACAATGGCAAGTTTACGAAGCAAATGGTCATGTAAAAGCACCTTCGCCAGCACCTTTACAAACTACTAAAAGAGCAGTTGGTGTATTTTCCCATCGTCGTGATGCAGAAACAGCACTCAGAGACTTGAGAAATGCTGGTTTTCCCATGAACCAAGTTTCCCTTATTGCTAAAGACACAGACAACAGTGAAAAAAGGAATTTAGAGGGTAATAAAGCAGATGAAGGACTAAAAGCCGGTGCTGCTACAGGTGGTGCAATTGGTGGTTTAGGTGGTTTATTAGTTGGTTTGGGAACTTTAGCAATTCCTGGAGTTGGACCTGTCATGGCTGGTGGTGCGGTAGCAACTGCTTTAGCCACAACCTTAACCGGTGGTGTTGTCGGTGCAGCAGTGGGAGGTATTGCAGGGGGGTTAATTGGTTTAGGTATTCCTGAAGAAAGAGCGCGAGTTTATAGCGATCGCTTCCAAAGAGGTCATTATTTAATCATTGTTGATGGTACTCAAGTACAAATTCACCAGGCTGAAACTATCCTCAAAGGTTTGGGAATTGAAGAATTTGATATTTATGATGCCCGTGATGTCAACGAATATCAACCGAGTGAACATCAACGCAGTTTTGAAACTGCCAAACCTACAGAAACCGTTCATGGTGATTTTGCTGGAGAAGCACCAGTAATTATTATTGACCATCGCCAAAAAACAGTTTAATTCCCATTAGTTTCACCACATTTGAGGAGCAATAAAATTAACAGTTTAAATTTTGCTCCTGCCTCCTGAATTTTGCTATATCAAAATCAAACAATAAACCAATGAAAAAGTTAACTTCATTCTTAATAGGTTCACTTTTACTTTTTAGTGCTGCTTGTGATAATACCGCTAAAACAACTGTGACTGCACCTGAACCGGGAGAAGGAGAAGTTCCAGTCAGTCCAGCCGCAGAAACCAGACAAGAAGCTAAAGAAGACGCTCAAAGTGAACTTCGCAGAAGACAACTCAACGCTGATATTCGCGCTCGTGAAGAACGAAATCTGCTAACTACTGATCGTACAGAAAGAACAGCAGCAGACTTAGCTAGTGAAGTCCGTTCTAAGTTAGAAGCTAATATTCCTGGTGGTGCATTAACAGTTAAAGCTACCGATGATGGTACTGTTACTGTATCAGGAACTGTAAATAATCAGGATCAGTTAGCTAAAATTGAACCTTTGGCTAAAGAAATTAATGGAGTGAGAAATGTAATTGTTAATGCAACAGTCGCACAACCAGGAAGGTAAAACTGCTCACAATTAATATCTGTTAATATCTCTAAGTTGATGGACTGAAATAAGTTTTTCTGGTCAATCCTCAGTAATCAAGATACAAACTGAAATATTTTTGACTTGGTATTCTGAGTCAAGACTGTTATATTGATTTACGTCCAGTCACTTATCAACACTGTTGTGCCAAATGGCAAACATTATGGAAACTCAACAACAGCAAGACTCTGCTACTTCCGTCTCACCACCAGGGGTATTATCTCTTGAAGGTGCAGAAACTAGAAATTTGCCTAAACTGCAACCAGCTAAAGCGCCTAACAGTCAATGGCAACGAATTAGCTCACAAATAGTTGACTTATTAGATCAACTACCAAATTATGTGGGTAGTTTTTTTGCTAAAAATCAGCAAGCTATCTTAACAATTGTGTTAATTTTGTCTGCCTTTGTTACGGTTAAGGTGGCGATCGCCGTTTTAGATGCTGTTAATGGTGTGCCTTTATTAGCTCCAATTTTTGAGCTAATTGGCATATTCTATGCTATGTGGTTTGTCTTCCGTTATTTCCTGAAAGCGGAAACTCGCCAAGAATTATCCCACAAAGTTAGTGCATTCAAACAACAACTTTTAGGTTAATCATAGGTTAATAATTCAGAGCTTCTGACTTCTGAATTTGGGATTTTAGATTTTGGATTTTGGATTTTGGATTGTTTTCATTTAGCACAATCTAAAATCTAAAATCTAAAATCTAAATTTTCTAAAATTTTTTATTTTTTGCCCCATACCATAAAATTGTGATAAAAATTGATAATTATTCGCCCGAATGCTTCGCCCCTACGACTCCTGACTCCTGACTTTTTATGTAGATTCCTCTTTTATTTCTACAGTTAGGTTAGGTAAACCATCTAATTTTTCTGTGGGAATTTCTTCTTTTACATAAGGAACAAAAACCGTTAAGCCTGCTGGGATACATTTAATTTCTACAGGAGTTGTACCCACTATTTCCCCATCTATAACTACTTTTTGCGGTGGTTTTGTGGTGATTTTAAATTGTTTAGCTCGCAAATAACCAATATCATCTCTTTTCACTGGTGTACCTGTAGCAGCAGTTTGGAATAAATGAAATGTGGCAGCGATCGCACCTGTTTTAGTTTCTGGAGCTACTATTGTTAAATCTAATAATCCATCATCATAAATAATCCCGGAAGGTCCTTGAGCTAAAACAGAAGTTGGAGGTGCTGCATTTGCTACTGTCACCGCTGATGCAAGAGTTTGAATGATCTTATCTTCTGTTTCAATTTCCACAGCAAATCTTTGTAAATTTCCCAGTTCTTGAATACCAGCTAAGATATAAGCTATCATCCCAAAACGATTTTTAGTTTCTCGATCTGCTTTTTCTACAGTTTCTGCTTCAAAGCCAATACCTGCTAATAATACCATTGGATGATCATGACAATAAGCAACATCTACTGTGCGAGTTTTACCTTGTAAAATGGTTTGACAAGCTGCGGCAATTGTATTAGGAATATTTAATGCTGCGGCAAAAGCGTTTGCTGTTCCTCTAGAAATAATCCCAAAGGGAATATTAGTATTAACTACTGCTTCCGCTGCTGCTGATAATGTCCCATCTCCCCCAGAAACAATGATCGCTTCTACTCCCCTTTCTACTGCTGCACGTGCGAGTTCATCAGCATCAACTTCTTCAGTGGTGAGATAAATATCTAAATCAATTTCTGGTTCTAATATTGACCTAATTTGATCTAATTCAAAGTCTGGATCACCTTGACCGGCAACTGGGTTAAAAATTAAACAAGCGGAACGAATCATAGAGATAATTGATAATTGATAATTGATAATTGATAATTGTTTCAGTAATGGTCAATTGTTCATTGTTCATTATTGAATATTAGCATATCTTGAAAATTTCAACTTCTCTCTGAAGACTACTTTGGCTGATGATTTACTAAAATTTATTTTCCTGTTTCCTATTCCTTTACCTAAACTATAATTTCTCAATGTGTAAATTTATTTTTATCTAACGAAATAAAATGATCTGAGACTTGATATGTGAGACTTGATATGATTGAACCGCAAAGGGCGCAAAGGACACAAAGGTAAGAAATTTTCAGAGATTTTTTAGTGTTGCTGCGGTTGTTTTTTCTTTGATTGAGATAGTCCTCATCAATCTTTGTTGTAGTATCTAAAAAAAATCTGCATATAGGTAGATGCTGAAAAATAGAATATGTAAAAATATACATAACGTTATACATAACGTTTTATCAAACTGGTAGCTGCTGCTGATATAAGAAAAATGTAACCGAATGTAAAGAGAGTGATTCCATCCGGTAAGTCACTTGCTGCGGTAGTCTAGATCAATGTGAATTTATCGCCTGGTTTGACAAATTGTTTTATGACTTCAGTTTCTAGCCCTCCACGCACTATTCGTATTGGTTCACGTAAAAGCCAACTAGCTCTAGTTCAAACATACTGGGTAAGAGAGCAACTTCAGAAAAGTTATCCTGATATCAATTTTGAAGTCCATACCATGTCTACCCAAGGCGACAAAATCCTGGATGTAGCATTAGCTAAAATTGGTGACAAAGGATTATTTACCAAGGAACTCGAACTGGGAATGATCGAGAAAAGTATTGATTTTGCCGTTCATTCCCTTAAAGATTTGCCTACCAACTTACCAGAAGGTTTGGCACTAGCAGCAATTACAGAACGGGAAAATCCAGCCGATGCGGTAGTATTCCATGAGCAATACAAAGGACAAACTCTGGAAACTTTACCAGCAGGTGCGGTGATTGGTACATCTTCTTTAAGAAGACTGGCACAACTACGCCATAAATTCCCCCATTTTACCTTTAAAGATGTGCGGGGAAATCTGAACACACGCATGGCTAAGTTGGATGCGGGTGAATATGACGCTTTGATTTTAGCGGTAGCTGGTTTAGAAAGATTGGAAATGAGCGATCGCATTCACCAAATTTTACCCCCTGATATTTCCCTGCACGCAGTTGGCCAGGGTGCTTTAGGTATTGAATGCCGTGCTGATGATGCTGAACTAATCACCATTCTCAAAGCTATTCAACATCCCCAAACACGCGATCGCTGTTTAGCAGAACGATCTTTTCTCCGCTCTTTAGAAGGGGGTTGTCAAGTTCCCATTGGTGTCAACACAGAAATCAATGGTGATAATTTAACACTAACTGGTATTGTAGCTAGTGTAGATGGTCAAAAACTGGTAAAAGATACCGTTACTGGTTTAGCCAAAGATGCAGAACAGTTAGGAACACAACTAGCTAACACCTTACGTCAACAAGGTGCAACTGAAATTTTAGAAGAAATCTTCACCGAGATTAAACGCGGATCATAAAGGGACTGGGGACTGGGGACTGGTGACTGGGTAATCAATTTTATCTTTACCAATTACCAATTGCCAATTACCAATCACCAATCACCAATTACCAATTACCAATTACCAATTACCAATTACCAATTACCAATTACCAAATTATGCGAATTTTATTTGTTGCAGCGGAAGCTGCTCCCATTGCCAAAGTAGGTGGAATGGGTGATGTTGTCGGTGCATTACCAAAAGTTCTCAGACAAATGGGGCATGATGTACGGATATTCCTGCCTTATTATGGCTTTCTGCCAGATAAGATGGAAATTCCCAAAGACCCAATTTGGAAAGGCTTTGCCATGTTCCAGGACTTTTCAGTTTATGAAAGTGTCCTCCCTGGAACTGATGTTCCTTTGTATTTATTTGGACATCCTGCTTTTTCACCCCGTCGTATTTATGCCGGAGAAGATGAAGATTGGCGTTTCACTTTATTTGCTAACGGTGCGGCGGAATTTGCCTGGAACTACTGGAAACCGGAAATTATCCACTGTCACGACTGGCATACAGGGATGATTCCGGTATGGATGCACCAAGATCCAGATATTACCACTGTGTTTACTATTCATAACCTCGCTTATCAAGGACCTTGGGAATGGTATTTACGGAAAATTACTTGGTGTCCCTGGTATATGCAAGGACACAACACTATGGCCGCAGCGGTGCAGTTTGCTGACAGGGTAAATACAGTTTCCCCCACCTATGCAGAACAAATCAAAACTCCTGCTTACGGTGAAGAAATCGAAGGTTTATTGTCTTTTATTAGTGGCAAGTTATCAGGGATTATTAACGGTATAGATACAGATGTTTATGATCCGGCAACTGATAAATACATTAATCAAACTTTTACTACCGATACCTTAGACAAACGCAAAGCTAACAAAATTGCCTTGCAAGAAGAAATGGGATTAGAAGTTAATTCTAGTGCCTTTTTAATGGGTATGGTGAGCCGGTTGGTAGAACAAAAGGGTTTAGATTTGGTGATCCAAATTCTTGACCGCTTTATGGCTTATACAGATGCTCAATTTGTGTTGTTGGGAACAGGCGATCGCTATTATGAAACCCAAATGTGGCAGTTAGCATCCCGCTATCCTGGCAGAATGGCCACCTACCTTTTATATAATGATGCTCTTTCCCGTCGCATCTATGCCGGTACTGATGCTTTCTTAATGCCAAGTCGTTTTGAACCTTGCGGTATCAGTCAAATGATGGCTTTACGTTATGGTTCTGTTCCTATCGTCCGCCGTACAGGGGGATTAGTTGATACTGTCACCCACCACGACCCCGTAAATACCGCAGGTACAGGTTATTGCTTTGACCGCTATGAACCTTTAGACCTATTTACCTGTATGATTCGGGCTTGGGAAGGTTTCCGTTACAAACCCCAATGGCAAGAATTACAACAACGGGGTATGAATCAAAACTTTAGTTGGTATGAATCTGCTAAACAGTACGATAGTCTATATCGTTCCATGTATGGTTTACCACCAAACGAGTAGATGACTGGGGACTGGGGACTGGGGACTGG